>CAYWTG010000167.1:0-3794 GCA_964461155.1 uncultured Ruminococcus sp. | reverse complement strand
AGAGAGAGAATCCAGATGTTCGAGGGCACTGTTATCGCACGTCACGGCGGCGGTATCTCCGAGACATTCACGGTTCGCCGCGTAGCTTACGGCTGCGGTGTTGAGAAGACCTTCCCCCTTCACTCTCCTCACGTCGTTCAGGTTGACGTGATCAGACGCGGTAAGGTTAGACGCTCCAAGCTCTACTATCTCCGCGACAGAGTCGGTAAGAAGTCCAAGGTTAAGGAACTTATCTGAGTCAAATGTCAAAATGCCTTCGCTCGTCGAGGGCATTTTTTCATTCCACACCACGAAAAAAAGGTGACGGCGTTGTTTTGCCGTCACCTTTTTTATTATGCTGTTTTCTCGCGTTTTCCCGCACAGATGCGTTACTTCACAAAATAGAATATGCTTCCGCGATCCATTCCGAGCGATGTCCACTTGTTGAGGATCTCAGTGTTGTAGCTGTAAAATAACGTCCTGCAGTCATATGCGTTCTCGGGGCCGAAGCCGTCGCGCCAGTCGACATCCGAAAGCGTCATGAATACATCCGACGCTCCATCAACGCCGCCGATCATAATATTATTTCGCGTGATGACGCCGTTGCTGTCTCCGCGGAAAATATACTGTCGTCCGTCGTAGACTTTACTGCTGTTCATGTCGAACACGTTGTTCTCGATTATGAATCGCTGATTATCGAGCGCGTCGAGCGTCGAGAGTGCTATGAAGCTCGAGTATGTGTACGGTACAGAGCCGCCGTAGTACGTCTCGCGCTGAGCACCGAAGCGTTTCTCGACGTTCTCGTTCATGAAGTAGTTGCCGGAAACCGTGACGTTGGCAGTGCGCTCCTCATGTGCGAGATTCCATATCTCTACCGGCGAGTTTGAGTCTACAAACACGCAGTCAGTGATATAGAAGCCGTTAACGTAGCTGATCTCGCCCCAATAAAGCTGTGTACTGCACGCGCCGTCGTAGATCTGGTAGAACAGGCAGTTGTCGACCGTTACGTTATCGAGCGTGCCCCAGTTTTGGAATCCGTTTCCGAGTCTGCCGGTCGAGCCGGAGCTGCCGCGTCCGCCTACCCACTCGAATGTGCAGTTTTGAACCGTGATATTCTTAGCTTCTGCAGTATAAATACCGCCCGTCGCACCGTATGCTACGGTAATATTGTCGATTATAACATCATGCACGCCCATATCGACGCAGAAGATGTCTCCGCTCTTTACGAGAATGAGCTTGTCATATACATCTGCGGGATTGCCCTTGTCGCAGTAGATGTAGACCGAACCGTCCGTGTAATCGTGGAAGAACTCGAGATTATGCTTTATAACTGAGGGGTCACGGCACTCGACGGATTCGACGATAAATGTCTCAAATCCGTTGGAGGCAAATCCGAGATTCGGCGTTACCGAACCCTCTGCATACGGGTCTGCCGGAAGCTTCGGTGCGATCTTTACGCCGAATCCGACATTTCCCTCTTTATCGTACACCACGATGTTGCCGATATCGTGATAATCAAGTGTTCCGTTATATCCTGCCATCGGTTCGCTGAGCTTCCACACATTGTCCCACTGTGTGGCCTCCCAGTTTTTCGAGCCGTTTATATCGACGCAGTTTGTGAGCATCGGCTTTGCGCCCTCGCCGTATGCGCCGACAACGACATTCGACGTCTCGATCATCATGGTTCTGAATCCCGAGCCGTTAGTTACGAACGGCCAACCGCCGCCGTTTGCTGTATTGTCGGTCGCATTATAGACTCCGCCGCGCTCGAAGAAGACGCCGTCGCCCTCTTTAAGCTTCGGGATCGCGATTGAAGAGTTAAGACGCTTGTAGAGTCCCTCGGGAGTTCTGAGAGCTGTCTCGGGGCTGAGGCCGTCGTTCTTGTCGTCTCCGTTCAAAGACGAAATGTAGTAAGCCGTTCCCGTGACATCGTCGGGAGTGATCGCGCTTTCGGTATTGAGTATCTCGTCACCGCGTGCTTTGAGTTCATCGGTATATTTCGCGGCATCGGCCTTTGAAATATCGCGAATATCGGCTGTCGGATACTCGTCGACGCCTGTTTTAATATAAGAGGACGCCGCCTTGACATCATACGCGCGGGCATCGCTCTCGTTTGCAAAATATGCGATATAGAGAAGCTCGGCTTCTTCGACATCGTCCGCAAACGGGTATACAGCTACGCGAAGATACGTGTTATAGAGAAGTCTCAAATCAAGATTTCTGAGTGCGTATGAGCTCGTGCTCTTAATGGGCTGTTCGGCGGTGAAATACGCCTCGCGGTGAGCTCTTATCAAATCTCCGAGCTTGAAGATCGCTACTGTGTAGCCGTTGTCGCTCTCGGTGGAGATCGGTTTGACCTCGTCGCTCGTATAAACGGGACTCTCGACTTTCATCGTGGGGGCTTTGGTCTTGTCGCTCTTGTAGCAGATCTTCACATACTCGAGAGCACCGCTTGTCACGTCGGACTCGCGGAGGTTCATACCGACATACCAAGGTGCGCTGTAATATTTGTGAGGCGTGAGTCGGAGCGTCGCAAGCTCGCCCTGCGTGTCGAGAGTCGAGTCGAAATTGCTGTAAAACGACTCGGGCGTGTTCATTATATCGTATGCCGAAACTGTATCACTTGCCGTTTTCGCTTCGGTGAGAGTGCGGTGCAGGCGCATGAACATCGTCGCACCCTCGGCGCGACTGAGCGTCTCTTTCGGATTGAACTTACCCTTGTCGTCACCATTGAAAATGCCGTAGAAGCTCAGCTTTTCGACGCTGTCCGAGGCCCAAGAACCGATTTTTTTGTCGTCCTTGTAGTCACCCGGGAGCTCGTCGACGAAATCGAGCAGAACGCCATCGGATTCGAGATAACGGCAGAGCATCGTTGCCGCGTCCTGACGGCTGATGTTTTCATCGGGGCGGAACGTGCCGTCTTCAAATCCGGTCGTCACCTTATTTTCGACCGCCCAACCGACATATCCCGCATACCATTTGCTTTTTTTAACGTCGCTGAACGCGCTCGTTACCTTTTCTTCGGCATTGCAGAGCCTACCGAGCACGGTAACGAACATTCCGCGCGTCATTTTGCCGTCCGGCTCGAATGTTGTCTTCGATGTTCCGTCCATGAGGCCGTTCTCGTATGAGTACGTTATCGCTTCACGATACCAATTGCGAATGAGATCGCGAAACGGAAGCTTTGTTTCGGCCGCAGATACCGTCGGGAACACGAATGTGCTCGTGAGCATCAGCGCGGCAAGCGAAACGGACAATAATTTCTTTCCGAATTTCATAGTTTATCCTTCCATAATTGCCGTCCGGGGCAAAAATCACAGGTTCTTTCGGACATACGCCGCGCCGACAAGCCACAGACGCATTATCTGCTCGGCTGTGCGGCGAAGATTTTGCTGTGCCCTTTCGCGCTCCATTGCAAAGTCGAGTGTACACGGCGTGTGTACTATCGGGAAATATGCCGCAAGCCCGCCGTCGTTCAGCGTGACGTCGTCGGACACACTTCCGCCGACGGCGATGACGGGAACATCAAAACGTGCGGCCGCCTGAGCCACGCTCATCGGAAGCTTGCCCATGAGGCTCTGCGCGTCGAGTCTTCCCTCGCCCGTTATCACGACATCGGCTTTTTCGATTTGCGAAAGTGCTCCCGTTTCTTTCAAAATGAGCGGGCAACCCGCCTCTAAAGTCGCACCGAGGTAATATTTAAACGCATAACCGAGTCCGCCCGCAGCACCGACTCCGGGAAATTCGGGATCGGCCAAGTCGCACACGTATTCTTTCGTGACAGCGGCCAACACGCCGAGCGCGTGATCCATTGT
>CAYWTG010000166.1:0-3825 GCA_964461155.1 uncultured Ruminococcus sp. | reverse complement strand
CATCAAAAGAGAAAAATCACATCCAGCCGAGGGGGAATATACTGTTACTGCGGCGATGTGCCGCGCAAAGTATAACAAAACGGACGCTCGGGGAACGCACCCCGAAGAAAGGAATAATGCCGTATGAATATAAAGAGGGGAGATATATTTTACGCCGACCTGAGCCCCGTCGTCGGAAGCGAGCAGGGCGGTCTGCGCCCGGTGCTGATCGTGCAAAACGACGTCGGAAATAAATACAGCCCCACCGTGATAGCGGCGGCGATAACGAGCCGAATGGGGAAGCGCGAGCTCCCGACGCACATCGACCTGTACGCGAAGAACGCGGGACTCGCGAAAGACTCCGTGGTCTTACTTGAGCAAATAAGGACGATAGACAAGACGCGCCTCGGCGAGAAGATGGGACATCTCGACGACGAAATGATGGGAGCGGTAAACGAAGCCATCTCCATAAGCTTCGGCCTGTAAACCCCGCGCCATCCGCCGAAACTCCACCCCTGTTGCTCGCGTGGCGAGCAACAGGGGTGGAGTTTCAGTGCATTACGCGTAGAGTTTTGCTGTGTCGCTTGCTTACGGGTGACAAGTTTAGGGTGAAGTTTCGGCGGTTGCGCATCGCGTGTTCGCGCGGGTGTCTTCGCACTGCCGCGGAAATCGAAAAAAGGAGGTCGCCGACCTCCTTTTTTCTGTTTTATTCGGTTGCGGCCGACTCGAGTATGTTTACAAATCGCTCCACTATCGCCGCTACCTGCTGTCGCTCGGCGTAGCCGCCGGCGTCTACGAGCAACTTTCCGTAGTCGTTTGTGCCCGTGATAAGTCCCGCGCCGATCGCCCATGACAGCTCGCGCCTTGCCCATTTCGGGACGCTCTTTCCGTCGACGAACGAATCAAAATCCGCGCTCTGCGTCATGTCGAGTCCGCATATCTCCCCGAATCTGTACATCAAGATCGCAAGCTGCGCACGCGTCATGTACGCGTCCGGCTCGAACGTGTCCTCCGTCATTCCCGAAACGAGTCCGAGCGATGCCGCGCGATACACGTCCTCGGTGTACCACTTTCCTTTCGGCACGTCGCGGAAGAAATATTCCATCGTGTCCCCGACCGTCTCGTCGGGCTTTTCATTCGGCGTCTCCGTCGTCACCTCGCCGTCGAGCGCACCTGTGACATTCGCCGTTCCGTCGTCGGTCGCTCCCGTCTCATCATCGTCGCCGCGCTCCGCGTCCATGCCGATGCCGTATCTGTCGACAAGTCTGCATAACACCTTGACGAACATCGCGCGACTCATATTGTCTCTCGGAGCGAAACGCCCGCCCGGCATTCCCTCGAAAAGTCCCGCGTCAACGACGAAGTCGATCCCGCTGTGCGCCCAGTTCGTCGGCTTCGGCATATCGGAGAACGCAAAGCCGGGACACCACACGCCGAAACCGCACACGGTCGTGCCGGTCTGCTCTTTCACGAGCGTCGCCGAGGTCTTCTCATCGGAAACCGTGAAGTGGTGCTTCTCCACGACATACTCGCCCGCCTCGTTGACGGCCGTTATCGTGTAATAGTAGCTTCCGCGCGGGAGCTTGTTCATCACGATGTAGTTGTCGATGACGCCGATGTTGCCGACGAACGCGTCGCGCTCGATCGTGCGTCCCGTGACGAGCTCGCCCTCCTCGGTGTACACACCCGCCGTCAGTGAGCGGAGCTTCGACGAGTACGAAACGACGGCCCCGTAGAGCGTCAGCGGCTCGCCGAATTTAATATTGTCGGGTACGTTGTAGTAATATCCGTAAATGCCGTGCGTCTCACCGATACCGCCTTTCGCGTACTGCGGCCAGTAGACGTTCAGCGCGTAGTAGATTCTGAGTCCGAAAGACGTGCGCGTGCAACGCTCAAACTCCGACGCCCAAAGTATCGCGGCGCGAAGTGCGCCCTCCGCCGTGTTCGGGATGTCGCGCATTATCGCATACGCCGCCTTTTCCGTGTTCAAAAGCTCCCATTCCAAATACTCAAGCTGACCCTCGGCACTCTTGTAGTCGAGCCCCTTCTCCTTGCAGAAGCTCTTTAAGGACTCGTATCTCGGGCCGTTCCACATCATGAGTCCGAAGCTGTAGAGGTCGTTCGTATCCGTCGCGCCCTTTGTTGGGTCAAACGAGCACTCGATCATCACGTTTCCCATGATTCCCGCGGCTGCGGCGGGAGTAAGTCCGAGCTCACCCGTTAAAAACGAGTAAACGACATCCTGAACCTTCTGTTCCTGCGGCTCGGGATCGGTATTCGACGATGTGTCGACAACGGGCTCGGTATAGGATGAAGTCGTGATGTTTTCGGTAGTAATTGCACTCGTGTCAGAGGCCGAAACCGAGACAGCGACTGCGGGTGTAAGCATAGATGCGGCGCAGAGGAGCGCGCAAAGTTTTATTTTGTTCATTATTGGGTATTCTCCGTTCTGCCGCCTCGCGGCAAGTGATCTTTTCTCATGGCGCGACGGCGTTTCGCACGTGCTCAGTCGCTCACCGCGCCGTCCGTGGGTTTCGTGTATCTGCATTTCGGAAAGGCCGAGCAGCCCCAAAATTGCCCGCCCGAATTTCGCCCGCGCGTCGCCGTGCGAAGCACAAGCGGACTTCCGCATCGTGGGCAGATGGGATCGTCTGCGCTCTCGGCGGTCGGTGCGATCTTCGTCGAGGACTCGGCAGAGTCGTATGTTTTCGCTGCTGTTGCCGCCTTTTCAACCGATGATTTTGCCGCGTCGCATGACGTCACGTCCTGACATCTCTCCGACGCGTGCGGCTCATCGTTTGCCGAGTGTCTTTCGGCCGCCGACGACTCGCCTATAACGCTCGTGTCATCTCTTTTGCAAGCGGCACTTTTCGCATCGGCGTGTGACTTATAGGCTCTTATCTCCTCGACGTGACGCTGTTTTTTCTCCTCGTCGAGCTGCGTCTGCGGGTAGAGCTTTTCGTAAATGCGCGTGATATCGGCGTCTGAAAGCTTGTCGGACTCGCGTGAGTAAATGTCGGTCAGTGCCGACATGACGTGCTCGCGCTTTACGACTGTCGCGTCGCTGCCCTCGAGAGAAACCCTTTTAAGCTCGCATCGGTTCGAGAAAACGACGATCGAGTGAGTCGGCGTGTCGCCGTCGAGGAATGCGCGAAGATGTCGGATGTGCGAAGCGTTCTGCTTTATGGGATTGTAAAACTTTTCTTTCGAGCTCTTCGAGCGACCGCGCGGCAAGATCTGACACCAGCTTTGCGCGTCGGCGTCTCCGAATATCCAACCGCTGTAGTTTTTGCTCTCGAAAACGAACAGTCCGCGCTTTGAGATCATCAAAAGGTCGATCTCCGACGTGCCGCCGGAGTTCGCGTCGGCGTCGCGCTTCGGTATGTACACGTTAAATAAAAACCGTGCGCCGAGCTTTTCAAACGCGCGAAGCTCGAGATATGTCAAAAGCTCGCCGAGTGCACCCGCGTCGCGCAGTACGCGAAAGAGCGGCTTGTGCGTGACCTCGTAATACGCGCTCTTTTTGTAAATGCACGCCAAAATGAAGCGCACGAAAAGCGAGAGCAGGGCAAGTATGATGACGAAGACGAAAAGCTCCGCCATTGAAGCTGCGGTCCCGACGACCGTGTCGAAAAACAACTTAAAAGGTGACATTGCGAGCTTGACCTCCGAGATGCAACGTATGTCGGCGACAATATCCTATATAAATAATATCACAAAATCGGTGAGTCGTCAACAGCGGAGAAGTAAAAAACGGCGCATGGCGGGAAGAAAATGCTCCCTCGCGGCAGCCGATGTGCGCACGGCGGAATAAAAGCGGCGCGCGGCGTGTATAATATTATCACC
>CAYWTG010000165.1:0-3951 GCA_964461155.1 uncultured Ruminococcus sp. | reverse complement strand
GATCGAGCACTGCATCCGTCGCCGTGTCGCAGGCGTGAAGCGATATGACGATATCGGGCCGCGAGTCGGCAACAAATGTCGAAACGTCGGCGCAGACGAAGTTCATTTTATCAAATCCGCACTCTTTCGCCGTCTCGTTGCAGTAATCGATGACACTGCGCTTTAAATCGACGCCGAGAAGCGTGCAGTCGCGGTGAAGTATTTCCGTCACGGTATGGTATGCGGCGAAGCTTAGATAGCTTTTGCCGCAACACATATCGGCGATATTTACCGTTCCGTCCTTATGCGAAACATGGCCGACCGCTTCGACGACGTACTCGCAAAAGCGATTGATCTGTCGAAACTTAGGCTGCATTTTATCTCTCACGCGGCCGTTTGCATCAGAGATCCCGAGACATTTGAGGAATTTTTCGTCACCTCTCAGAAGGTGCTTCTTTTTTCGGTCATTCGTTTTTTTGCCGTCGTCCGTGCGCGGCGTGTTCAACGAGCCGTGCGAAACAAACGAGCACTTTCCTCCGCTTTTCGAGATCATGAGCGCGGCACTTCCGCCCTCGGTGACAAGCTCCGCACGGCGGAATTCGGACGTGAGGCGTTCTACGGCATCGGCAATGTCACAAGGCTCTATATTCTCGTGCGTCACTCTGCCCTCTGTGAGGAAATACTCAAGCTGCAGGACATCGCGCGATGAGATAACGCGGGGTGTGCCTTTGACTTTGAGTTTTTCTGAGCTCTTTGTTTTCGGCGTATGAAAAACGACGCTTTTCAGTGCGTTTGAGCTGTGAGAAGTGCTGAGTGCTTCGGCAAATTTTCGGATAGCGTCAGACATTGTTACTCCTCCGCGCCGTCGTCATGTGTGTCATCCTCGCCGACGGGCTTTTTATCGCGTACTTTAAAGGTGAAGCGATTTTCTTCTCCGCGAAAAATGCGTTTGATGTTATTCCTGTGGGCGAATGCGCAAAGAAGACCCATGGCAAAGCCGATGAGCACAGGAAATCCCGTAAAGCCCGAATAAATATTATGAAGAAGCACGGGATAGATGAGCATACAGACGACGCTTCCCGCCGAGATGTATTTCGTAAGTGCGACAATCGCGACGAACAGGATGAAAAGTATGAGTGCGATAATGGGATCGGTCATGATTATCATCGCCGCCGCGGTAACTACGCCCTTGCCTCCGCGGAAGCGGTAATAACACGGAAAAATGTGACCGAGGAAGCAGAAAAATCCCGCGATGAGCGCGCCGTAATATCCGAGAAGAAGTCGGCCGATGAGAGACGCGACAACGGCTTTTACGAAATCTCCCGCAAAGGTGATGACCGCCATTTTTTTGCCGTAGGTTCTCATGACGTTCGTCATTCCCGCGTTTCCGCTTCCGTGACGGCGAATGTCGTCCTTATAAAAGCGCGACGAGACGATTATCGAAAGATTAATGCTTCCGAGCAGATATCCCGCGACGATACATACGAGCACCGATGCTATAAGCGCGACGCTCAGCTTATTTTCGCTTTCGAAAACAAGTACTCCGAGGATTCCGTTATTCCACAGCTTGGTAAAATTCATAATAGTCAGCCTTTCGCGCAGGATCAGTTCTCGTCGTCGCCCTTTTGACGAATGACGAGTCTTATCGGGGTGCCTCTGAAACCGAATGTGGTTCTCAGGCAATTTTCAATGTATCTCTGATACGAGAAATGGAACAGATCGGCTCTGTTGCAGAACAAGACGAATGTCGGCGGAGTTACCGCGTTCTGCGTCATGTAGTAGATCTTGAGTCGTCTTCCCTTGTCTGACGGCGGCTGTACTCTTGCGGTTGCATCGGCGAGCACGTCGTTGAGCATACCCGTGGAGATTCGCATAGCAGACTGGTTGCGGACGTAGTTTATGTGCTCATAAAGCTTGTCCACGCGCTGACCCGTTTTTGCCGAGATAAAGAGAAGCGGCGCGTACGTCATGTATGACAGTGAGTCATAAACTTTCTTTGTGAAAGTCTTGACGGTGTTGTTATCTTTATCGACGCTGTCCCACTTATTTACGCAGATGATCGACGCTTTGCCCGCTTCGTGCGCGAGTCCCGCGATCTTCTCGTCCTGCTCGGTACAGCCCTCGTTTGCGTCGATCATGATTATGCAAACGTCGGCACGCTCGATGGCAGCCTTGGCGCGAAGCACGCTGTACTTCTCCACGCGATCCTCGACGCGGCTTTGACGGCGAATTCCCGCAGTATCGATAAAATTATACTTACCGAACTCGTTTTCGACGTGTGTGTCGATAGCGTCGCGCGTCGTTCCCGCGATATTTGAAACGATGAGTCTGTCGTCGCCGAGAATTTTATTGATAAGCGAAGATTTTCCCGCGTTCGGCTTTCCGATTACGGCCACGTTTATCACGTCACCGTGATCCTCCTCGCTGTCGAAGTCGCCGAGAAGCTCAATCACGCGGTCGAGCACATCGCCGCTTCCGCTTCCGTGAAGCGCGGAAAGAGGTATCGGCTCATTTTCAAAGCCGAGCGAGTAAAAGTCGTAAAACTCCGGTGCGACTGTGCCGACTCTGTCGGATTTATTTATACACGGAATGACGGGCTTGCCGCTCTTTTTGAGCATAAGAGCGATATCCTCGTCGTCAGCAAGAAGCCCCGTTCTTATATCGCACACGAAAAGGATAACATCTGCCGTATCTATCGCGATCTGCGCCTGATCTCTCATTTTCGAGAGGATAATATCGTCGCTGGCAGGCTCTATTCCGCCTGTGTCTATGACAATCATTCGGCGACCTCTCCACTCGGTCTCGCCGTATATTCTGTCTCGCGTGATTCCGGGAGTATCCTCGACTATCGCGCGACGCTCGCCGATGAGCTTATTAAAGAGCGTGCTCTTTCCGACATTAGGACGCCCCACTATTGCAATTATCGGTTTTGCCATTTATTTTTTCACCAATCCTTATAGTATTTTCAGTTTATACCCAAAAGTCCGAGAAGAAATTCTCCGCCGTCATTTTCGACAAAGCCAACTCCGACTCCGAGCTTTTCCTCAAGCTCTGCGGGTGACATTCCGCAAAGGAACAAGTCTCCCTCGGCGCGAAGCGTATTTCGCGACAAAAGGAGCTCTTCGCCGAGTTCTTTATCGCAAAGCGAGTCGGCAATGTCGCGTCCCGTAAGCAGTCCCGTGACGGTGACACCGCCGCCGAAGAATTTATTCTTCACGGGGTAAAGGTGCACGCGCACGTTCGGACACTCGTCTTTTAGCTTTTCGCAAAGTCTTGAGATCATACCGTACGCCGCCTCTCCCGTGGCGACGGAAACTTCTCTCTTTGTCGCACGTTCCTCGTCTGACAGAGTCACGAGCATCGTTTCAAACTCATGGGTGAACGAAGCGAGCATACCAACACCGTTTTCAAGCTGAGTGAACTCTCCCCAGAAGCCGTAGTCGGGGAGCGGGATCTCGCCTCTTACGTAGAACTCGTCGGAGGCGTAGAAAACTCTTTCTCCGAAGCGTTTTTCGCATTCGTCTCCGAATTTTGTGACGCTCTCGACAACTTCGCGGCACTGCTCGGGCGTGAAAAGCTTGAGCGGATAAAGGCCGTCGCGATATGCGGTGAGGCCTGCGGGAACCACCGACACGCTGTCGAGCGCGGGGTAATACTCGGCAAGATCACGCATGGAGCGTTCCAGCTCCGCGCCGTCGTTTACATCACGACACAGCACTATCTGTCCGCGAAGCTTTATACCCGCGTCGGCAAGTATTCTGAGATATTCGAGCACCTGTCCCGCGCGTTTATTCTTCATCATTTTTATGCGAAGCTCGGGATTTGTCGTGTGTACCGAGACGTTGACCGGAGAGATGTGCATCTCGATGATCCTGTCTATATCGCGTCGGCTGAGATTAGTCAGCGTGATGTAGTTTCCGTGCAGAAACGAAAGGCGCGAGTCGTCGTCCTTGAAGTAGATGCTCTCACGCA
>CAYWTG010000164.1:0-3988 GCA_964461155.1 uncultured Ruminococcus sp. | reverse complement strand
GCAACGGGAGCAAGGGAGTACTTCATGTTGAACTCACCCTTGGGTCTGCCCATGTGAGAGCAGAGGATAACGCGTGCGCCGTGCTCCTTGAGGTATTTGATAGTGGGGAGTGCGCCGACGATACGGTTCTCGTCAGTGATAACGCCGTCCTTGAGCGGTACGTTGAAGTCGCATCTTACGAGGACTCTCTTGCCCGCTACATCAATGTCTTCTACTGTTTTCTTGTTGTAAGTCATTTTCGGGATTCCTTTCGAAAGTGTTAGTTTCCAAACATATATAATATATCACAAAGCGGACGAATAATCAACACTTTTTTTAATTTTTTGCATTTTTGAAACACAATATCGGCTCAAAAACTCCGCATTTGGAAGCTTTTGAGCCGAATTAGAGTAAAAAACGCATATTAATGTGTTTCGTGCGTGGCACAAAATTTTAGCTTTCGTCACTTTCGCTGTCTGCTCGGCTTTGCTTCGGGTACTCAAAAGTCGAAATGAATCCGTCAACGTCGCTCGAAGAAATATCGCCGCCGATGACCCGTCCGTTATATATAATGATATTTGCGTTCACGCGGCCGTCGTAGCTCGGATAATTTGTGACGTTATAAGTATACCTAACAACCTCGCGCCCGCGATACTTAGATAAATCGAGCCCCGCACGCTTTTGAAGCTCGTTGTATTCCGTCATTATTTTATCAAATTCGCGCGGTATCTTCATCGTCACCTCTTCCGTGACTTCCGCGTCGACTTTCCAACCGAACTGCTCGAGAAAAGCTATCCTGTCCTCGTTTGTCTTTATCTTGTTATATTTGTACTCCGCGTTTGCCTCCGCTATGGCCGCAGTGGTGCGCGGGGCATAATCGGGCGATGCCGCAACTATTACGCCGAGAGCAACTGCCGCCGCACCGATAACCGCGGCGAGCTTCAGAGTGCTCGCTTTGACGCTGAAAATAAACATATAATCTGCTCCTCGATTTTATAATACCTAAAGTGTCGCAACATCGGCGACTTTGGCTGTTATAAATATATTTCGCCCCTCTCGGCGATATTCCGAGTGAAAGTCAAACTTTCTCATGAAAAGCCAAAAAGTCAAAATAGCGAGTTTCGAGGAGATTTCGCGAGAAAATACGCAGATAAATCGTTTTAATCGGTTTTAGATGTTCGTTTTTGACTCACTTTGACTTTGACTTTTACTGACCAAAGGTTTATAATATACACAGAAAGTCAAGGAAAGTCAAAGTCAAAGGAGATGTCAGGTATGCTTATTTCGGACAGTATCGCAAAAATGATCGAGGAAATGCTTGAGCTCGGCGGCGGCAAGACCGAGCTTCGGCGAAACGATCTTGCCTCGAAGCTCGGATGTGTACCGAGTCAGATCAACTACGTCATAACCTCACGCTTCACACCCGAGAGAGGATATATCATCGAAAGCCGCAGAGGCGGCGGCGGTTACATACGCATCATGCGCGTGCAAATGACGGCCGACGAATACCTCATGCACGCATTCCACGCGATCGGCAAGAGTATCGACGAACGGAGCGCGGAAGCTTTTATAGCAAATCTGCGCGAGCGAGGGCTTATGGGCGAGCGTGAAATGCGAATCGCCAAAAGCGCGCTTTCGTCCGGTGCGCTCGACAGAGTCCCTGCGGAGGACAAAAATTTCGTCCGCGCCGACATAATGCGTCATATTATAATGACACTCATGGGTTAAAATTAAATCGGAAAGGTCAAGACACCTTTTTAAAGGAAAGGATGATTTATATGCTTTGTGAAAAATGCGGAAAGAATGAAGCTACTGTAATGTACAAGGAGAGCGTAAACGGAAAGACAAGCTCCTACGCGCTCTGCTCGGAATGCGCATCGCGCCTCGGAATACTGGGCACAACGAAAAAAGTCGGTGTCGATCCGTTTGAAAATATGAGTTCGCTTTTCGGAACTCTCTTCGGCATATCGCCGTATAAAAGTCATACGTCCGTCGAAGAAAAGAAATGCGGTCTCTGCGGCGCAACATTCCGCGAGCTTGCAGCAGACGGAATGGTCGGATGCCCGAACTGCTACCGCGAATTTGCTGATGAGCTTTCCGAAACGATAGCGAAGATCCACGGATGCTCGCATCACACGGGCGGCGCACCGTCCGAGTTTGCGGCACATCGTGAGCGAAAGCGCGAGCTTGAAGAAACCGAGCGACTTCTGCGAGAAGCCGTAGCCGCCGAGGAATACGAAAAAGCCGCTACACTTCGCGATAAGCTTCGCGAACTGAAAAACACCGACGGAGGTGAGAAATAATGCTTTGGTATGAAATGACCGGAAAAGATTCCGATGTTGTCGTAAGCTCAAGAATACGACTTGCGAGAAATCTTGTCGACTATCCGTTCGGAAAGCGTCTTGACGCGACTTCCGCCAAGGAGATCTGCGACAAGGTACATAAAGTATTTGAAAACGAGAGCGAATACACATACGAAGAACAGTCCTCTCGCGACCGCGCATCACGCCTTGCCGACTACGAGCGTCACATAGTCAGCCGCGAGTTTGCGCAGTCCGCATCCCCGTGCGCACTGATAAGGTCGGATGAAAAACAGATATACATCATGGTAAACGAAGAAGATCATCTGAGAATCCAGTCGATAAAAGCGGGCTTTGCTCTCAAAGAAGCCTACACCGCCGCTCGAAGTGCGGACAAACTCATCGATTCTTCTCTGAAGATCGCCTATGACGAAAAGCTCGGATATCTCACCCACTGCCCAACAAACCTCGGCACGGGAATGAGAGCTTCGCTGATGATGTTTCTGCCCGCGCTCACAACTGCCGGAGGCATACGCACTCTTCAAAATCAGCTCGGAAAGCTCGGACTCACGCTGCGCGGAATGTCGGGCGAGGGCTCAAACGGCGACGGATGCCTTTACCAGATCTCAAACCAGATCACCCTCGGCAGTCCGGAGGAGGAGATAATAACAAAGCTCAGCGAAGTCTGCGAAAGAATAATCGATCAAGAACGAAAGCTCCGCGAGAGACTGCGTGACGATGTGTCGGGACGCTTCACGGACAGAATAATGCGTTCGTACGGCACGATGCTCTACGCCGTGCTCATCGACTCGGAAGAAATGATGCGCCTGTACTCCGACGTAAGACTCGCCGCCTGCCTTAAAATGATAGACAATGTGACACCGAATATGCTTGACCGCATACTGATATCGGGAATGCCCGCCGTGCTCACAAGCGCAGGCTCGTCGGATCCTGCCGCCCGCGATCGTGCAAGAGCGGAAATGATCCGCCGCGTCCTGTCGGGTACAGATAAAGCTTAAACGAATAAAGATCGGCGAGAGCTCGCAACTATGATGAAAGGAACGGTAAATTATTATGAATATCGGTTTTACCGCAAAGGCGCAAAACGCGCTTAACAATGCTTTATATTCGGCTTGCCGCATGGGACACACCTGTGTCGGCAGTGAGCACCTCTTGCTCGGACTTTTGTCGGAAAGCGAGGGAATAGCCGCAAAAGTGCTCGCACAGCGCGGAGTTACATCCGAAAAGCTCACGAAAGTTATAGAAGAAATGTCGGGTGTCGGTGAAACGACACAGCTCTCCGCCGCAGACATGACTCCGCGCACGAAGAAGATCATCGAGGGCTCGGCGAGATGTGCCTTGAACATGGGTCACGGCTACGTCGGCACAGAGCACCTGCTTCTTGCGATCACAGAGGAAAGCGACTGCTATGCCGTAAAAATGCTCGAATCTCTCGGCGTGTCACCCGCAGATATCAAGCGTGACGTCATAAGTTGCCTCGGACAAAGCGGCGAAAGCACGGCAGGTGCCGAGCGTGCAGGTCAAGCATCATCGAAAAAAGACGACATTTCGGGTTGCCCCACGCTGTCGTCCTACGGTCGTGATCTTTGCCGCAGTGCAAAAGAAGGACTCATCGACCCGATAATCGGCCGCGACCGCGAAACCGAGAGAGTAGTTCAGATACTTTCGCGACGCACAAAGAATAATCC
>CAYWTG010000163.1:0-4030 GCA_964461155.1 uncultured Ruminococcus sp. | reverse complement strand
GAGCGTAACGGGCAGACCCTGTTTTGTCGGCACGACCTCCGAGCTCCATGAAAACGACGCAAAGCGCAAATCGAGTAAAAGCCCGACCACAGCTTCCGCGAATATCAAGAAAGCGACCGATGCAACAACGAGAAGCGCGTGCACAATATCCGCCTTTATGACAAAGAGCACCGCCGCTGTCGGAAATACTGCCGGAATAAGCGTCAGTACAAGTCCGAAAGCGAGCTTTGAGCCGAGGATGACCCTTTCATCTGCCGGTATCGACTTTAAGAGCCACAGCGTTTTTCCCTCGAGAGACACACATGACGCCGTCATATCATTCATCGAAGATGCAAGAAAAACGATCCCGACGGCAAATATCGGCGCATATCCGCCAAAAGTGAGAAGAGATAATACCTCACGTAAGTCATCTGCCTTCCAAAGCAGTCCGAATGCGACAAGCGGCATAAAAACGATACCGAGCCCCGCGTTCAGCATATAGCTCGAGCTCGAAGCAAAACGCTTCAGCTCACGCCGTAACAGTGCGGAAAACACGCTTTTTCTTTTCTTTGTTTTCAAACCGACAGCATCATCAGTCTTCACACTGCCAGCAAGAGCGAATTTGAGAAAAGTACGTGACAGCACGAAAAAGAGAGCCGCAACAAGAAAAAGCGACAATAATACCGAGAGCAAGAGCGACATAGGATCTCCGCTTGCCGCGCGACCGAGCACGTAAAGCGGATAAGCAAACCCACGCACGCGCTCGCCGATGCTTTGAGGCGAGGTTAATATCTGTGAAAGAATGCTTGATGCGTTGCCCGCGATGAAATAATACACAGCGATAAAGACAAGCGAGATGATAACCGTAAGTATGCTGCGATTTTTCAGTCGAGTTGAGATCGCGGCAACAACAAAGCCGAGCAGGGCGGAAATTAAAAGTATTATCAGAGATATGACGAGCGTTATTACAAGAGAATTTGCAAGAGCAAATAAGCCGAAATCATACCTAAGGCGCGCGATGACGCACGGTATCATGACGATCAGCTCATACATCACGCCCATAGCATATACGCCTGTCAGCCGTGCAACGAGAACCTTTGACGGCGGTATCGGCATGGACAGAAGCAGTTCGTTGTCTTTCGCAAGATAAAGAGAGGCGTAAGTATTGAAGATACTGCCGAACGCGCCGATAAATATCGCAACGAGCGACATCAAAGCCCAGTACAACCACTCGAGTCCGAGCGACATGAACGGCTCGCACATTATTTCGGCAAGCTCATAAAATATCACGCCGAGAAAACCGAACAGTGCGAGATAGAGAAAGCAGTAAAGCGCAATGCCTCGCTTTGAGCGACTGCTACCCGTCTTCGGATTGCGGTAGACCCACGCGAATACCTCAAGAAGCTGTTTTTTTATGAGCGCAAGTGTCATTTTTCAGCCTCCGATTCAAGAAACGCGTCCTCCAGCGATGCCACGCCGCGAACTTCGTCGACGCTTCCCGAGCGCAGAAGCTTTCCGCCGCCGATGATCGCTACCTTGTCGCATAGCTTTTCCGCGACTTCGAGAACGTGCGTCGAAAAGAAGATCGAACTGCCGCCGTCACACACCTCTCGCATTATCGTTTTGAGCGTATGCGCGGCTTTCGGATCAAGGCCGACGAACGGCTCATCCATGATTATCAGCTTCGGTTCATGGATCAGTGCGGATATGATAACGAGCTTCTGCTTCATTCCGTGAGAGAACGAGCCGATCGGTGAACCGAGCGCGTCGCGAAGCTCAAAGCACTCTGCATAATGCGCGATTCGACGGCGTCTGTCATCTGACGACACACCGAAAATGTCGGATATAAAGTCAAGATAAGCATTACCCGTCATAAACTCGTAGACGTCTGGATTATCGGGGATATACGCTATTCGACGCTTACACTCGAGCGGATCTTTGACGACAGATATTCCATCGACCTTTATATCACCGCCGTCAAACGGAAGTATGCCGCAAGCGGCTTTGAGAGTCGTCGTTTTCCCCGCGCCGTTATGACCGATAAAACCGTATATTTCACCGGGCCTTATATGTAAAGACAGTCCGTCAACAGCCGTCTTGCCCGAATATTTCTTTGTCAGATTTTCAATCTTCAGCATAGCACAACCTCCGAAGCCTGTGTTTATTTAAATATGCGTGTTTTAGAATGCGAATATTATTATAAAACTCAGAACTCACGCTGTCAAGATGTATTCGCAAGTTTTCGTGTAAAATTTATCTCTCGCCCACAAAATTACGCCGTCATATGGAATTTCCCGCGAATATATGATATAATTAGCATTATCATTTTCATGGCAAAGGAGCTCTATATGAAAAAATCCCTACACATCCTCTCCGGAAGCATCGCCGCCGGAATGCTCGTCGGTATCGGCGGAACTGTTTATCTGTCGTGTGAAAACAAAGCTGTCGGAGCTGTTCTGTTTTCCGTTGCACTTCTTGCGATATGTATGTTCTCTCTCTACCTTTTCACGGGCAAGATAGGCTACCTTGCGACAGACCGAAGCTTGACGAATGTTCTGTCCCTCATTACCGGGCTTGTCGGCAACGCCGTCGGCGCGTCATGTACGGGATTTCTCATTAAGATCTGCAGAGGCGGCCTTATAGAAAAAGCCACCACGATCTGCACGGCAAAGCTCGAGCAGAGCTATCTTCAAACATTTCTCCTCGCCGCTTTCTGCGGAGTTCTCATGTACACCGCAGTTGAAATATACCGCTCAAAGGGGAGCGCACTCGGAATAATCATCTGCATCCCGGTATTCATTCTCAGCGGATTTGAGCATTCCGTCGCCGATATGTTTTATTTTTCTCTCTCCTCGCTTTCTCCCGCGCGACCTATTATCTTCATTCTTTTCGCTGTCCTCGGAAATGCCGTCGGAGCGATCGTCCTGCGTCTTTTGCAAATTTTTTCCGCTCCTCGCGACTGATACATATTTTCATCCGTGATCGTCCATACTGATATGAGAAATCGCAAGATTTCAAAAATCACAAAGGACGGTCTTGATGATGAATAAGAAGAACGTAAATCGCAATATCGAATGCACCGTTACGCAGTGTGCAAACCATTCCGACAACGAAAAGTACTGCGCTCTCGAGAGCATCAGAATCGGTACGCACGAAAAGAACCCCACGCTCTGCAGTTGCACCGACTGTGAGTCTTTCGTACTCGGAAGCGGCGGTTGCAAGACCTGCGGCATAAAGTAAGACAGAAAAAATAACCTCCGATCGACAAAAATATGTCGTTCGGAGGTTATTTCAGCTTTAAGAATAATTACTGAGCAGCCTTGACGATAGCCGCGAACTTCTCGGGAACGAGAGATGCGCCGCCGATGAGACCGCCGTCAACATTGACCTTGGAAAGGAGCTCTGCAGCATTGCCGTCGTTCATGGAACCGCCGTACTGAATAACGGTAGCCTCAGCGGTATCCTTGCCGTAAAGACCTGCGAGAGTGTCGCGGATAACGCCGCAAACCTCGTCAGCCTGATCGGGAGTAGCGGTAAGGCCTGTGCCGATAGCCCAAACGGGCTCGTATGCGATGATGACATTCTTCATGTCCTCGGCGGAAATGCCCTTGAGGTCGAGCTTTGTCTGCATAGAGACAACTTCGCTTGTGATGCCGTCCTGTCTCTCGGAGAGAACCTCACCGAGGCAGAGGATGACCTTGAGTCCTGCAGCGAGCGCAGCCTTTGTGCGGAGGTTTACAGTCTCGTCGGTCTCGCCGAAGTACTGACGTCTCTCACTGTGACCGATGATTACATACTCAACGCCGCACTCGAGAAGCATCGACGCGGAGATCTCACCCGTGAACGCGCCCTTTGCCTCAAAGTGAACGTTCTGTGCACCGATCTTAACATTAGTACCGCGAGCAGCCTCAACTGCCGTCGGGATGTCAACAAAGGGAACGCAGAGAATAACACCGCATCCGTCCATGCCGGCTGTGAGCTCGGCAGTCTTCTTTACAGCCTCCGCAGCCGCAGAGGGAGTCATGTTCATTTTCCAGTTGCCGGCGATGAC
>CAYWTG010000162.1:0-4072 GCA_964461155.1 uncultured Ruminococcus sp. | reverse complement strand
TTTGACGGAGTGACGGTTTAGGTTGACAGACGGTATGCGTGAAAGTTGAGATATACGAAAACCCAAGTATACTGTTCCACGCAGAAATTAGCCCTGAAAATGGGTCCCGAGCCCATTTTCTCCGCGCGGCGGCACGGGCAAATTCCGTTTGACGGAGTGACGGTTTAGGTTGACAGACGGTATGCGTGAAAGTTGAGATATATGAAAACCCAAGTGTACTGCTTCACGCTTTTTACTTGAACATTACAAAAAGAAAAAATCGCCGTCGCGTTGCGGCGAAACGGAGAATATTATGAATATCGATATTATGACGCTGTTTCCGGAGTATGTCGACTTTATTTTGTCCGAGAGCATTATCGGACGTGCGAGGAAAAGCGGCAAGCTGAGCGTCGCGGCGCATAACATACGTGATTATTCGGAGGACAAGCACCGCCGAGTCGATGACACGCCGTACGGCGGTGGCAAGGGAATGCTCATGGCGGCACCGCCGATCTACAGATGTCACAAAGCCGTGCTCGAGAGTCGCGGATATACCGAGGAGAGTAAGATCTGCACGGTATATATGTCGCCTCGCGGAAGCGTGTTTAATCAGCAAACGGCGGAAAAGCTCGCGTCGTATGACGGGATAGTAATCCTATGCGGCCATTATGAGGGCGTGGACGAGCGAATAATCGAAGAGGTCGTCGACATGGAGCTTTCGATCGGCGATTTTGTGCTGACGGGCGGGGAGTTGCCCGCTTGCCTCGTCGCCGATTCGGTCGGTCGCCTGTGCGACGGCGTTCTGTCCGATCCCGAGTGTCATGAAAAAGAGTCGTTTTCAAACGGCCTGCTCGAATATCCGCAGTACACGCGTCCGTATGACTACCACGGAATGAAAGTCCCCGACGTGCTCATTTCGGGTCATCACGAGAACATCGAAAAATGGCGGCGCGAAAAGTCGCTTGAGATCACGGCCGCACGCCGTCCGGATCTTTTGGAAGATAAAAACTAAGACAGAAATCTGACAATGCCGCTTGCGATCCCCTCGGCGAAAAGGTTCGGTGAAGAATCCATAAGGCGTGCTTCCGCGGGATTTGTGATAAATCCGATCTCCGTGAGCACGGACGGCATTCGCGTCTTTTTGAGTACGTACAGCGACGGGCGCGGGAACACTCCGCGTGTCGGGATGTCCGTGAAGCTTTCAAGACCCGAGAGAATATCGAGCGCAAGCTCGTCGGCCGCGCCGCTTCGACGGAATACATAAGCTTCGCTTCCCGCGGCACTTGCCGACGATGAAGCGTTTGTGTGGATGCTGATAAAATAATCCGCTCCCCAAGAGTTTGCGTCGTTCACGCGAGCTGCGAGCGACGAGGCGTTCGACGTACCGAGCTGTGTCGTATCGGACGGTCTCGAAAGGCGCGTCTCAAATCCGTCGGAGCGCAAGATCGTCGACAGAAGAAGCGCGACGCGATAGGTGATGTCCTGCTCGCGAAGTCCGTTACCCTCTGCTCCCGCGTTCGGATTTTGAGGATTGTGACCCGCGTCTATGTAGATTTTTTGAGGCATAAAAGTCTCCTTTTAATTGCGTTCTCAATGAATATCTTATTCTGCTTTGTGTCGCTTTGACACAGTCGGAGGAAAAGTGATAAAGGAAATAAATAAGATCACAAGCCGCGTGCACCGCGCGCTCTCCGCATATTCCATGATACGTCCCGCAGAGAGAGTATGCGTCGGCGTTTCGGGCGGCAAGGATTCTCTCGTGCTTTTGGCGGCACTTGCCGAGATGAGGCGATTTTCGGCATTTGATCACGAAGTCGAGGCGGTTACGATCGACAACGGGCTCGCGTTCGGCGAACGTGCGGATTTTTCGGCCGTTACCGAATTTTGCGAAGAGCTCGGCGTGCGGCACACCGTGATAAAGACCGATATTTCAAAAATAGTCTTCGAGCTTCGCCGCGAGAAAAATCCATGTAGCCTGTGCGCGTCGCTCAGGCGCGGGGCTCTGACTTCCGCTGCGAGAGAGCTCGGTTGCACGAGCGTCGCGCTCGGTCATCACCTCGACGATGTGGCCGAAACTTATCTTATGAATATCATGCTCACGGGTCGCGCGGGATGTTTTTCGCCGGTCGCGGACTACGAGGAGTCAGGACTTCTTCTCATCAGACCCATGATATATTTGCGCGAGAGCGAGATCGCTTCGTTTGCGGCGAAAGCGAACTTGCCAGTTGTAGCGAAGACCTGTCCGCTTGACGGCGAGACCGAGCGAAGTCACTTTAAAGCACTGCTTCGCGAGGAGGACAGACGCCATCGCGGAGTGTATACACGTGTGCTCGGCGCACTTGAGCGCAGTCATGTTGACGGTTGGCACGACTGAGACATAAATCGTCGGAACGCAACATAAGATTCTCTGACCCTTTTCGGGAAAAGCTTTCTTTGAGGACGGTGAGCTTTGCTTGCGTGCTTCTTTTGCTCGGGAATTTAAACGAGTCGTCTGCTGTCGCGCATTTGCGGTGACGGCTTTGATATTTGCGTCTGTCGGTCTGTGGTGCGTGATCGTGTGCCGAAATGTAACGATATTGTGGCACATTTCGCATCATCCGCCGCTGACGCTTCCGCTTTTCGCACTGAGGCTTCTCTATCTTTCGGTGTGCGCGATGTATTCGACACCGTTTATCGCATCTTGTGCGTCGTGCTCGCGTGTAGACGGCAGAGTCCTTGTCGTGATATCGGCGGCGTTTTTTGCCTTCTGGTATCCTCTCGCGCTCAGTTCGGGGATATTCACGCTCGCCGTCGCCGCGCTTGCCCTCGCTGTGCTCACGCTCATTTTCGGTACGTGCGCGTGCGGAAAATCGAGTGCATTTCAGCGGATATGGCGCGGCATAATGATCATCATAATGGTATATTTTGCATATATCAGCATCGGAGCGACGCCTTTCGGATAAAATCAAGCGGTTTTTTCGCCTGATTCTTTATTAGGTATTGACAAACACAGCTAAATCAATTATAATAACATCGGTAGAATTTAAAATACGGAGGCACAAAATGAAATTTATCAAATTCGCGGCTCTGACTCTTTCGATAGTCATGATGACTCTTCTTCTCCCCGCTTGTGGTGAGGTCGTCACTGTAAATAATGTCCGTCTCGGCTTTATCACGGTTGACACAGAGGGTAACGAAACGGCGTTTATCGATACCATGGCGGCTGACATAAAGTCAACTGACGGAGAGCAGCCCACGGTTCTCGATGCGGTCGTGCAGATCCTTGAGGAAAACGGCATCTCATACAAGCTCGACAGCGAGGGCGAGTCCGTGAGAACAGTCAAGGCAAAGTCCGAGAACACGAAGAACGGTTACAGCTACTATTGGGAGTTTACCGTAAATGGTAAGGCAGGTAAGAGAGCTGGAGAGATGGAGCTCAATGAGGGCGACATCATCGTATATTCGCTCATCCCCTCCAAGGCTTCCGGCGGAAGCGCGTCCACCGATGCGACCGAAGAGAGCGCAGAATAAGTGCACGAATAATATATCACCCGCGGTTTTCAGAGTAAACTGCGGGTGATTTTGTATGACGCGAGGACATAAGAAAAGTCCATCCGAGAGCATTGAAGTTCACTCGAATCTTCGGATTCGATGTGCCTCACGCCCTCGGGCGGACTTTTTTACTTTTTCACACGTCGGACGTGCGCATTGCGTATTGTGCGGAAGTTCGCGTCAAACTGCGCGAGACGCGATAAGAGTTGAACTTAAATTTGGCGGGGTACCGCCTTTTTTGCAGTATTTGATTTTAAACAGAATTATCGCTTATTTCGCTTTTAATCAGAGTTATCGCTTATTTTTCGGAGTCGTCGCTGACTGTGAATCTGTCGCAACACGGGTCATCCGAGACTGTAGGTGCATTTTCTTCCGCAGGCTTTGTGACGTCCCCGAGCCCGGTGCTTTCGGAGAAGAGCACATTCGCCTTGACCGCATTTACGGCATCGGTCGGAATTATGATTTTTGAAGCCTTTCCGTCGGAAAGCTTGACGAGCGCGTCGTATTTTTTGAGTTCGAGCACTGCGGCATCGGGCGCGGCGCGGCGGAGCAGTTCGAGTCC
>CAYWTG010000161.1:0-4124 GCA_964461155.1 uncultured Ruminococcus sp. | reverse complement strand
CGATACCGCGCACGTCGCCGCATATGAGCTTATCGTTGGAATAAGCGTAGCTTCTGAGATTTTCATAAGTAATGAGCTTTTTCATTATTTGTTTTCCTTTCGTCAGCGAGCCGAAAGCGACTCGTTTTTTCGTGTAAAAGTTCATTTCACGCACCGCGTGTCTTTAATTCTAATTATACACTTATTTGACACGCGCGTCAAGATAAAGGGCTAATGTCGTATAAATCAGCAACGAAAAAATTTTATTTCGCAGTGCATGGCGAACAAAAAAATTTGCGTTTCTTGAAAAAAATCAAAAAATGTGGTATAATTTATATGTAACGTGTTGTTTGTATCTGAACGTAAGTCCTGTTGCAAACCCACGTTATTTTTAGTTACGGTACATACCGCTTGGAAAATGGAGGACATTTGTGTGTTTAAAGTCGGAGATGTGGTTAAGTATGGGGTGAACGGGATTTGCAAGATTACCGATATTACCGAGAAAGATTTTTGCGGTGAGGCTGCGGAGTATTACGTTCTCGAAACGATGACGGGCTATGCGTCCACATATTTTGTGCCGACCGCCAATGAGCAGCTGACATCGCGTATGCAGCATCTGCTCTCGCGTGAGGAAGCTTTGGAAGTGATCGCGGAAATCCCACAGGCAAAGCTCGAATGGATAGCAAACGACAAGGAGCGCGCCGCCGCCTTTTCAAATATTCTCACGTCAAACGACAGGCGTGACATTCTGCGTCTTTCGGGACTTCTTTATCAAAAGAAACATGAGCTCGAGTCACGTGGTAAAAAGCTGCATATAGCCGACGAGAGAATAATGCTCGAGGCCGAGAGGATCATCGGAGACGAGCTTTCAACCGTACTCGGTGTAAAGAAAAGCGAGATACCTACGTTCATCTCGGAAAGGCTTAAAAATATCAAATAACGAAAAATACCGCCGAAGACGCCGAAAAACGTCCGATGGCGGTACTTTTCTTAATTATTTGCGATTTTCAAACAGGCAACGCATGGCGTTAAGTACGGCAAGTATCATAACGCCGACATCGGCGAAGATCGCAAGATACATATTTGCAACTCCGACAGCACCTAAAAACAGGCACACGAACTTCACGCCGAGCGCGAAGACGATGTTCTCATACACGATACGCATACATTTTTTCGAAATCGCCACCGCACGGGGAAGCTTTTTTATGTCATCGTCCATCAGCACGACATCTGCGGCTTCGACTGCGGCGTCCGAGCCGATGCCGCCCATGGCGATTCCCACATCGGCAAGCGAAAGCACCGGTGCGTCGTTAATTCCGTCACCAACAAACGCAAGCTTTCCGCGCTCGAGCGCACGCTTTATCTCTTCGGCCTTCTCTGCCTTATCTGCAGGGAGAAGCTCACTGCAATACTCGTCGACACCGATCCTTTTCGCAACGCTTGCGGCCGTGAGTTCGCTGTCTCCCGTGAGCATTACCGTGCGCTTTACGCCGAGCTTTCCGAGGGCTTTCACGGTCTCGACTGCTCCCTCTCTTTCGACATCCGATATGACGATACATCCGCCGTATTTTCCGTTCAGCGCGACGCAGACGACGCTTCCGACATCACCGTAACTCGGCGTTTCGACTCCGAGCGAGTGCATGAATTTCTCGTTTCCGACGCACACCGTTTCTCCGTCAACCACAGCGCGGATACCGTTGCCCGCGACCTCGCGTATCTCCGAAACGCGAGATCTGTCGACCGTATTACCCGTGCGCTCGATATAAGCACGTCTCAGACTCTCCGCGATCGGATGCGAGCTGTCGCACTCGGCAAGTGCCGCAAGGTTCAAAAGCCTTTCGCCGGCACATGATACTGCTTTTATATCCGTAACTTCAAAAACGCCGCGCGTCAAAGTTCCCGTTTTATCAAAGATCATACATTTGACATTTGACAAAGCTTCGAGATAGTTCGAGCCCTTTACGAGGATCCCCGCGCGACTCGCGCATCCGATGCCCGCGAAAAAGCTCATCGGCACGCTTATTACAAGCGCACACGGGCAGCTGATAACGAGGAAAGTCAGCGCACGGTAAAGCCACATTCCCCACATGGGAGCTGCGGCCAGGAAGATGATCGAGATTGTCGGCGGTATTACCGCGAGCGTGGCGGCGCAAATGCACACGGCGGGCGTGTACACGCGTGCAAATCGTGAAATGAAGTTCTCGCTGCGAGCCTTTCTGTCGGACGCGCTTTCGACAAGCTCCATGATACGCGAAACGGTACTGTCGGACGCTTCCTTGTCCGTGCGAAGCTTTATAACTCCCGTCATATTGATGCACCCGCTGATGACGCGATCTCCGACGAAAATATCTCTCGGCAAGCTCTCGCCCGTCAGCGCGGCCGTATTGAGCGCGGACACTCCCTCGGTCACGATACCGTCGATCGGCACGCGCTCACCGGGTCGCACGACAATAATGCTTCCGCACGGAACTTCGTCGGGAGACACGCAGAGGAGCTCCCCGTCTTTCTCAATATACGCACTGTCCGGCCTTATGTCCATCAGCTCGGCGATGCTCTTTCTGCTTTTTCCGACAGCGTAACCCTGAAACCACTCGCCGATCTGGTAAAACTGCATGACGGCCACAGCTTCAAAATAATCTCCGCTTCCCGTAGCGGCAAGCGCGACGGCACCGACAGTCGCCACGGCCATAAGAAAGCACTCGTCAAAAAGCCGTCCGTTTATTATCTCGTTCAGCGACTTTTTTAATATATCGCCGCCTATTATAATATACACGCTGATATAAAGAGCAAATCGAAGCAGCTCTCCCACACCCGAAAAGCACACGCCGTCAAGCTCATAAAACAGCTCTCTCGGCAAAAGCTCGAGCACGAACAGAAAAGCGGAAGAAAGAAGTATTCTCCCCATCATGCGTTTTTGCTTGCAAGTCAGCGCGCCGCGTCGTCCGAGGTGAAGGCGAATGAACACAGCCGCCGCGACGATCAAGAGCAGTACCGATTCGATTATAATCTTTTGCATATCGCACCTCCGCAGTTTAAAAATATATCGTGCTGTCGGGATCTATCTTTCTGAACGCGCGTTTTAATGATTCGATGACGCTCTTCTCGTCCGCGCCGTCGCAAAACTCGAGCGTGATGCGCTGTGTCATGAAGCTGACATTTGCCGAGAGCACTCCCTCGGTGCGACTTGCTTCCCTCTCGATAAGATTGGCGCAGTTCGCGCAGTCAACGTCAATTTTGTAAGTCTTTTTCATATTACCCCTCCGCCCGCTCGGATCTTTTCCGTCGGTATTTCATTTTTACGATTAAGTACTTGTTTAATCGTTCTGAGTGTAGTATAATATATTTGCAAATCCAAGTCAAGAAAAGCTTCAAATGTCGCCCGAAAGGTAAAAAACAATTTCTTTTCGGGCAAAAACATACCGATACGGAGGTTCAAATGGAAAAGTTTGATCTGCCGCACGATCACGGCGAAAATAACGACTTTGAAAACATACCCGCGCAGTTCGAGAGAATCGAAGACTTCAAACGCTCGGCGGAGATCTTCAAGCAGCTGTGCGACCCGACACGCATTCGCATATTCTGGCTTCTCTGCCACTGCGAGGAATGCGTGACAAACATATCCGCACTGCTCGATATGTCCTGTCCCGCGGTGTCGCATCATTTGCGTCAGCTGAGAAATACCGGGCTCATCGTCTACAGACGCGCGGGCAAAGAGGTATATTACAAGGCCGCCGACACCGAGGTCGCGCAGTATCTTCATTTGATAATCGAGCGTGTCATGGACATCTCGTGTCCGTGGTGAGGAGGAAGCTATAATGTCGGAACAAGTTTTCGAGCTGTTTGACGGAATAACGATAAAATACATTCAGATCTCCGACAGCTCATACACCATGCCGTGCTCATCGCACGCGTGCGGTGCGCCTCAAACACTGCATCTCGTTTACTGCCGCGCGGGACGTTTTGTTCTGAATGACGGTCGAGGCAGCTACTGCTGTCTTGAGGCGGGCGACCACGCTCTTTACCCGTGCGCCGAAGAAATAACTCTCATGATCCCGAACAGAAGCTTATCTGCTGCTATTCTCAGCTATGACATCGCCTCACTTGAAAAGTGCTCGGCAAATATTCTGTGCGGCAAAGCACTCCTC
>CAYWTG010000160.1:0-4137 GCA_964461155.1 uncultured Ruminococcus sp. | reverse complement strand
CGGTGCGAGAGAGGGAACATATCCGATCACACTTCTTTTCAATGAAAACGATATTCGCCGCTTGCCATGTCCTTGTAAGACGCGCTTGATACGGTAACGCACAAAAACAAAGCGGCAAGAAAAGACGTGAGTATTTTTCGTTTCATATGTACTCCCAAAACACAGTTAGCGTACGCTAACCAAATGACAAAAAACAAGTCCTCGAAAAGGACGTTCATATTATATCGCGACTTTGATTCGCAAATCCACCCCTAAAGAAAACAAAAAAGCTCCAAAACAACACTAATGCCGTTTCGGAGCATATTTTAAAGATACCGTGTGGTTCTTCCTGTATTCTGCCGGGGATTCGCCCATCACCTGTGAGAATACCGCCGAAAATTTGCTGGCGTTGGTGTAACCGAGCTCGGAGGCGATATCCATGACCGTCCGATCGGTGTGCGTGAGCACAGCACCCGCCGCCTGCATCTTCAATATTCGTGTGTATGAGCAGATCGGCACACCGTAGACGCTTTTAAAGCAGTTTTGCAGATGAGTTTTCGACACGTGAAAGCGCGTTGAAAGCTCGTCGAGCGTGACACGATCCGACAGGCGGTGACTAAGATGATCGGCAACCGTTTTCGCGAGATTTGCGCCGCTTTGCGACACGGCGACTGCCGATATCCCGTGTGAAACGGGCTCCGTGTCGCCGAGAAACAGCAAAAGCTCGAGCACCTTTAGCTTTAAATATCCTCTCTCGTACTTCTCGGGCACGGAGTAAAGCTCCGAGAAAATATGCTCGATACGCGCGTCGCGCCTCAGCACGAAGCTCTCGCCGTTCGGGCAAAGTCGGCGTCCGATCTCGAGCGGGCAAGCATCAACGTCTCGCAGAAAAGACGAAAAGTTCTCCGGTGCGATGCCCGTGTCGACGGTGATTCCGATCCCGTGATAATGGCTGAGCGGGAAAGAGTAGTGCCTCTCGTTACCCGTGCACAGCGTCACCGAAAGATCTCCGGGACAAAGGTAAAACAACTCATCGCCGAGGTGATGCTCGAGACGGCCCTCGCGACAGTGATCGATCTCGATCAGCACGCCGCGCGGATGGCTGTTGAGCTTTAGAGCGTTCATATGAACCGACGCAAAGCAGAGCTCGACTCCGGGGAAGATCTTGTGTGTCACAAGCTCCGCGTCCCCACTGTCGTTTTGGAAGCGGCGGTAAGATTTATCGTTTGAGAGCGTCATTTTCTCTATCCTCTTTCATAGTGTGATCGGAATGCCGACGGATAATGTTTTTTCGGATCATATCGGCGTGAGAGAAGCGTGTATTTCTCATTTTTCTCCTTTATCAAAACGTCGTGATACAGAATCGCGGGTATTATCACAATCGGTTAGCACACGCTAACCAAAGGGCGAAAACGCGCCGCGCCACATTCGGACGCGGCTGACTTCGTTTATATTATAATACGTTTTTCTTCCCGTGTCAAGCGGATGTGCGTCAGACTTCGTCGCATATGTCGCAAGTCTCGTAATCGAGAACCTGTCTGAGAGCACTCGGAGAGAGCTCGACTTGATAGCCGATCTTGCCTGCACTGAAGAAGATTGTGTCAAAATTTTCGACACTTGAATCGATCACACAGCGGAACTGCTTTTTCATGCCGATCGGTGAGCATCCTCCGTGAACGTAGCCTGTCAGCGGGAGAAGCTTCTTTGCCGGGATCATTTCGACGCTTTTCTCGCCGACCGCGCGGGATGCCTTTTTCAGATTCAAATTACACTTAACGGGGACGAGAAAAACATAGTGCTCGCCCGAAGCACCGACGGTCACGAGCGTTTTGTAAACGTGAGCGGGGTCTTCGCCGAGGACTGCGGCAACATCAACTCCCGCCACAGCGTCCGTGTCGTAGTAAAAGTGACAGCTGTGCTCGACTTTCGCGCTGTCAAGTATTCGCATCACATTCGTCTTTTCGTTTTTCTTCTTCATCGCGCGATACCTCTTTGAGTTTTTATATACATCATTATAACGGTTTTGCCGTGCGCTGTCAACAGGCCGAAAAAAATTGTGCGCTTTCTTTTACATTTCACCTTGACAACAGTGCGTGCGGGAGCTATAATAGAATACACAATCTAAAACGCACAATTTAGAATAAACAACGAATGAAAAAGGAGTATGGATATGCCGCCGAAACCTAAATTTACAAAAGAAGAGATCGTACAGGCCGCGCTTCGTATCGTTTCCGCGAAAGGCGACGAAGCACTGACCGCGCAGGAGCTCAAAGGCGAGCTCGGCACATCGGCTAGCCCGATCTTTACCGTATTCGACACGATGGGCGAGATACGCGAGGAGGTACGCCTTGCCGCGATGAAAAGATTTGAAAATTTCGCCGAGGAGGACCTCTCGAACCTGCCGCCGTTTAAACAGGTAGGAATGAAGATGGTGCTTTTCGGAAAGTACGAGCCGAAGCTTTATCGTCTGCTTTTCATGTGCGAGAATGACGGCGTTATCACCTTTGATGAGCTTCTCGGAAAGCTCGGCGACAGCGTTCGTCTTTGTCTTGACGAAGTGAAAAACGACTACGGACTTGACGAGTGCGAAGCGAGAATTCTTTTTGAAAATGTCTGGATATACACTTTCGGCATCGGCGCACTTTGTGCCACGAAAATGTGTGACTTTTCAAAGGAGCGACTCGGTGAGATGCTTACCTCGCAGTTTGAATCCGTGATGATGCATATCAGAGCGGGAAAGGAGAAGCAGGCATGAGACGCGGGATGTGCATGGCGGACTGTGAGAAATGCCCCTCAAAGGAGTCGTGCCCGGGATGCGTCAAGAGTGACGGATGTCCGTTCGGCAAGGAGTGCAGGATAGCAAGATACATAAAGCTCGGCGGACTCTCGGCATTTGCCGAATTTAAGCATAATCTGATCGACGAGATCAATGCTTTAAAGGTAGACGGCATGGCTCGGGTAACGGAGCTGTACCCGCTTGTCGGACGATTTGTAAATCTCGAATATCCCTTACCGAGCGGGGAAAAAGTCAAGCTTTTGAGGGACGACGAGATGTACCTCGGCGCGCAGGTCGAAAGCATTTTCGACAGCGGCCGAAAACACTGCTTCGGCGTGATCGCGGAAGCGAGATTTTTACTCATTTGCGAGTACGGCGAAAACTGCGATTCACCGGAGATCGTGCTCTTCAAAAGAAGATAAAAATCTGCACTATTACATCATAAATCAAGGAGAATTCCATGAACAGCTTAAATATCATTCAGAAGCTTTCAAAGCTCGCGTACATTCTCAGCTATATTGTATATGTGAGCACCATCGTCGGTATTATCGGATGCGCCGTCGGGGCGGTCATACTCTTTGGTGCAGGCGAATATCTTAAGCTCGGAGGCGAGAGCTTGAACTCCGTCATCAAAGCTCACTCCGACATGACCGTGCCCGCACTTTATGCGGTGATGCTCGGGGAAACTGCTTCGTGCGTCGGCCGGCTCATCGTTTCAAAGATGGCTCGCGGATATTTTAAAGGGGAGCTTGAGGCGGGAACTCCGTTCACACTCGAGGGTGCGTCACAGCTTATGAAGCTCGGCATTTCCGTCATCTGGATCCCGACGTCCGCTACGCTCGCATCGCAGATCGTGCACGATATCATTATCTCGCTGACCGACAGCGTGAGCCATGTAAACTTCGCAAGCGGCGAGAGCGTGATTCTCGGCGTGACATTTGTGATAGTTTCGCTCATTTGCCGCAGTGCGGCCGAGCTTATGGCCGAAAACGAGATATAATGCAAATGTAAAAAAGTGCTCACGGAAGGGAAAACTCAGCCGTGAGCACTTTTTTAGTTTTTATGGAATGTTACGGTGATGCTCGTGCCGACATCAACGGTGCTTTCGAGGGATATTTGTCCTCCGTGGCAGGCTACGGCGTGCTTGACTATCGAAAGTCCGAGTCCCGTGCCGCCCGTTTGCTTCGAGTGGCTTTTGTCGACTCTGTAAAACCGCTCAAATATGCGATCTCGGTGCTCTGCGGGAATGCCTATGCCCGTGTCACTCACGCGCAGTGTCGTGATTTTTTCGTTTTCCGACACAAATATCTCAACCTTGCCGCCGTCCTTGTTGTAGCGGATGGCGTTGTCGCACAGATTGTAGATTATCTCGTAAAGATAAC
>CAYWTG010000159.1:0-4148 GCA_964461155.1 uncultured Ruminococcus sp. | reverse complement strand
AAGTACCCGCAGTCAAAAATGCGCGTGACTCTCGGCGCGGCACCGTGCTTTAACTGTAATGTGCCGCGCGGCATGAGAAATACGGATTTCGTCGCGGAGCTTGTCGAATCGTACTCCGCACTTGTCGATGAGGCGAAGTCGTAAAGCAAATCCGGGTTGATTTTCAAAGGAACAAGCTCACACCTCGGGTGAGCGGATAATCACAGAGAGGTCGCGCTTTGCGACGAAAGTGAGCCGATTTCCTTTCCGAAATGACCGCAAAGTCATACGTGAAGTCACCTCCGACGAGGCTTACAAAAAACGCCGATCTCGCTTCAACTGATCGACAAAACAAAGATATCCCACGGTATCGAGCTTATACGCCGATGCCGTGGGATATGTTCATTTTAACTTGTTTCAGCCGTTCGGGCTTTCTTTTTTGTGCGACATACGCGACATCTGACGCTGAGCCATAACGAGCTCATAGTAAATACCGCGCTTTTTCATCAGCTCGTCGTGCGAGTCAAACTCGGCAAGGCGGCCGCGGTCGAGTACGAGGATCTTGTCGGCATTTCTGAGCGTCGACAGACGGTGTGCTATCGCAAGCGTCGTTCTGTTTCGAGTCAGGCGGTAAAGCACATCCTGAACTTCTTTTTCGGTCTCTGTGTCAAGAGCGGAGGTCGCCTCATCGAGGATAAGTATCTTCGGGTCGCGGAGCAGTGCTCGTGCGATGGCGACACGCTGTCTTTCGCCTCCCGAAAGGCTGTAGCCGCGTTCACCGACCTTTGTCGAATATCCGTCGGGAAGCTTAACGATAAACTTGTGCGCACCCGCAAGCTTTGCGGCGGCGATTATTTCCTCGTTTGTGGCTTCGGGACGTGCGTAGCGGATATTTTCGTATATCGTTCCCGAGAAGAGATATGTTTCCTGGAGAACGACGCCGATCTGTCCGCGCAGACATTCCTGCGGGATATCGCGAATGTCGTGTCCGTCGATCTTTATGGCACCCGCCACGGGGTCGTAAAGACGCATCACAAGGTTGATGAGCGTCGATTTACCGACACCGCTTCGTCCGACGATACCGATCATCTCGCCTTTTTTGACGGTGGCCGTGAGATCTTTTATAACGGGATTTGTGATGTCATAAGCGAAGCTTACGTTTTCAAAGGTGATCTCGCCGTCGATATCGACATACTCTGCATCCGCGCGGTCGACGATCTCGTTTTCTTCATCGAGAATATCGAAGATCTTGGCTATCGAAGTGCCTGTGCGCGAGATGATGTTCGGAATACGCGATATCCAACTGAGAGGGCCGTAAATAATGCCGACATAAGATGAGAACTTCGACATCTCACCGAATGTCATCGTTCCGCCGAGGATCCTGTTTCCGACGTAGTACATGATGAAGAACTCGCCGATTCCGAGAAGAAATCCGAGAAGCGGCATTACCGTTCCCGCAAAGCCCTCCGACATGATGTGAACGTCGCGCTCGCGCTCGGTCACATCGCGATGACGCTTGATCTCGCGTTTTTCCATGCCGAACGATTTAACGACGCGGATTCCGGAGAAGGTGTCGTGCAGAGTCGAGCTTGCCTTAGAGGAGACGACCCAAGACAGATGATAAAGCTTGTGCATCATGCGGCGCGTGAAGCGGTTTATGAATACGATGAGCGGCACGGGGCAGAGGATGAGCAGTGCAAGTCGCGCGTCGTAAACAAAGAGGATCACGCTGACCGTGACGAGAGTCACGACCATTTGAAGCATCTCGCCGAGATCGTTTACGATGAAGTTTTTGACCGTGTCGCAGTCGGATGAAACGCGGTTTATAAGCTCGCCCGAGGTTCTCGCGTTGATGCGCGAGATCGACAGGGACTGTATCTTGTCAAAGGTGATCTGACGAAGACGCGCAATGAATCCGGCACCCGTATCGACGAGAAGCAGGGAGCGGATGGCGGAAATGAGCAGGCTCAGTACGTTTACCGCGAAAAGCAACACGATAACGCCGATAAAGCCCGCAATCGCGCGGTTTTCCGCCTTGATGTAGTCGTCAACGAGTATTCTGTTGAGCTCCGGCGGAATAAGCGTGACCGCAGATGCTGCGAAATAGAGAAGAACGGAGACGATTATCATCCACTTCCAAGGTGCGGCGATCTTCAAAAGTCGCGAAATATACGATCCCTTTCCCGCGCATTTGGCACAGCTGTCGCTTCCGGGAGTGTAAGGTCTGCCGCAAACGGGGCAGGCGTTTCCTGTTTGATACTCGCGTACTGTGATGCCGTCGTCGCCCGCGGCAAGGTGAGTCAAGTCTCCGACTGCGGCGGTAAAGGCTTTCGCGTAAAGCTCGGTCGCGCGGCAGATAAGCCTCGACGTGCCGTCCTTTAATTTCAACTCGATCTGTCTGCAACCGATTCCCGAAACTACTGACAGCTCGTCAAAATCGGAAAGCTTGATAGAGAATAAGACCTGCCCGTCTTCGTATATCGTGAAGTTTTCACTGTCGGCTGCCGCGATGCCGTGACATTTTCCGCGTCTTCCGTCATGCGGAAGATTGTACGGAAATATTACGCGCAGGCGCGAGGTGTCGCATGACGGCGAAATTTTCTTAATTTCGTCTGTCAGCTCTTGTATACTGTACATCTGGTACTCCAATCTCGGACGCGCCGCTCAGACGTAGAGCTCGATGCGGCGACGGGTCCTCTTATCGAGCGACTCGAGCGGCTCAAGCTCGTATCTGTTGTTGTCGATATCGCTGATCGTAATTTTTCCGTCGCTTGACGTGCGTATGCTGTTGTGCGCATCGCGAACGGTAAAGGTGATCTCACCGTCGGACGAAACGGCTTTCCAATACGAAAATCCGAAACGGTCGCGCACGGAGGTCACGGATTTCAGACGGCAGATGTAGTATTTGCGGTGAAGCTCTGCGCGAAGAAGCTCGCGAGTGCTTTCGGGAAATACGGAAAGGTCGGTTATGATGCCGAGCTCGACATTGTCTTCGTTGAGGACGGAAATGTACTCTTCGTGCTTGTCATAGGGAAAAAGTCTGTGAAGCGAAACTTTCGGGCACTCTCCCGCATTCGCGATATTTGTGAGCTTTACGGAAAGAAAATCTCCGTTTTTCGAGAACGAGCAGTTGTCGGGATCGAGATAAACTATACCCGCCGCGTCGAGAAGCTCGGATTCGTTATGTTTATTCATGCTGTGTGCGTTCCTTTCGTACTTTAAATTATCGATTATTCCTCAACACCGACGTTTTTCAGAGCGGCAAGCTGCAAAGAGTACAGCTTGAAGTACTCGCCGCGGTCTCGGATGAGCTGTTCGTGAGTGCCGCTTTCGCATATCTTGCCGTCTTTGAGGACGATGAGCTTGTCCGCCATGCGGAGCGTCGACAAGCGATGCGCTATCATTATCGTTGTTTTGCCCTCGATGAGTATCTCAAGCGCGTTTTGGATCTTGCGTTCGGTCTGCGTGTCCATTGCCGCCGTCGCCTCATCGAGAATGAGTACGGACGGATCGCGGAGAAGCGCGCGTGCGATCGAGAGACGCTGACGCTCACCGCCGGAAAGCTCACGCTGACCGAATCCGATCATTGTCGAATATCCGTCGGGAAGCTTGACGATGAAGTCGTGAGCACCCGATATCTTTGCAGCGCGGATAACTTCATCGAGAGGTGCATCTGGACGCGCGTAGCGGATGTTGTCGAGGATCGTTCCTACAAACAGATAAGTCTCCTGAGACACGATGGCAATACTGCGGCGAAGCGTGTCAAACGCAATGCTCTTGACGGTGAGACCGTCTATCGATATCTCTCCGCTTGAAACATCATACATACGCATGAGCAGATTCGCAAGCGTCGATTTTCCGGCACCCGTGTGTCCGACGACACCGAGAATACTGCCGTGAGGCACGTCGAAGTTTATATCCTTCAAAACAAGGCGAGAAGCGTCATAGCCGAAGTTTACGTGTTCAAAGCTGATGTCTCCGACGAGCTGATCGCGGCGAACGGGTGAGTCGCTTTCAGCAACATCGGTATCGGCGTCCATGATCTCGACAAGTCTGCTCATCGCGTTAAGGCTGTCCGTCGCCTGATACGACATATGCACGAACTGCTGCATGGGGTTGTAGATCATGGCCGTATATGCGGTGAACGTCATAAGCTCGCCGTATTCAAG
>CAYWTG010000158.1:0-4188 GCA_964461155.1 uncultured Ruminococcus sp. | reverse complement strand
GTCATATATTCCGCGATATTTACCTGCGCGTGTGTGGCCGCGGCGGCCGCTTCGCTGATCTTCGGCGACTCTGTGGTCTTCGCTACGTTTTCAGCCGTTCGCGCTGCGAGCATACTCCTCTTTCACATATATGTGTTCTTGGCACTCGAGGATATGGCGCGCGGAGCGGAGGACATGACTCTCGCACGACGCTCGCGGCGCAATATGAATATCGTTATAGGCTATTTCGCCTTTTACGTGATATATAAATTCGTTGCGATCTTCGCGAATGCGGAACTTTCCGCCTACATGAACGCCGCGATGTACTTTTACCGTGTGCTGTGGCTGATAATGAATCTTATCCTTATTCACAGCGCGTATGCGAGACTCTACATCGAGGGAACGGAAGAAGCGTATGCCGAGACACCGACTGTAAAACAGTCGCGATTTAAGATCGTGAATGCGATACGCCGTCGCGCCGCCGAGTCGCAAAGAAAAGCTCACGAGGCCGACATGAAGCTCGTGCGTGAGGCAAAAGAATATGCCGAGGCGAACCGCGATAAATACGAGGCGAAAAAGGCAAAAAAATCGAAGAAGAAAAAGTAGTCATCAGCTAAAAAGAGGTATATTAAATGGGATTCGGAGCACTGATTGCGGGATTTATCTTCCTTTTTAACCCGAATATAAACGTCATGGACTTTATCCCCGACTTTATCGGACTTTGGATAGTTTGCGCGGGACTTAAAAAGCTCGCGCAGATAAATTCCGATATCGCCGAGGCAAGAAAGCTGTTTTTCAAGCTGTCGATCGTCGAGCTTTTGAAAACACTTTCGATCATGTTTATATCGTCAAACGACTCGACGGGATACTTACTGTTTGCGTTTGTCTTCGGCGTCATCGAGTGCATACTTTTCACGCTTTCGATACGCGAGTTCTTTATCGGTATTGAGAATCTCGGTATGCGACACTCATCAAGTGCCGTGCTCGCCTCTAAAACGAGCCGCAAAGGACGCGTGCGCGATGTTTCAACTTCTCTCGAGCGTTTCATGCTCGTCTTTTACTACATTCGTACGATCTTTGCAGTGCTTCCCGAGTTTACCGAACTTCAAAGCGATACGCTCATCTCAAATCACAGGATCATCTTCTCGCAGTTTAAGGGAATATTCTATATGTTCGGCGGGATCGTCGTTTTGATTCTCGGCGTCATTTATATAAAGAAAGTCGTCTCGTTTTTCTCCGCTTGCCGTCGCGATGAGCCTTTTGTCCGCTCTCTCGGCGAGAGCTACGACGCGTTTTTGAGTATTAATAAGAACTATGAACATTCGGGACGTATGAAGCTCGTGCTCGTGCTGTACGCCGTGGCCGCGCTTTTGACGTATAACCCCACAAATGACGGACTTATCGAGCTTCCGCTCGTTTTCTGCGGCGTGCTTTTGATAGTGTGCGCGCTCTTTCTTGCAAAACGCACGAAGCGTGCCCTCATCGTGCTCCCCATAGCCGGTGTCATGTCGATCCTCTCTGTGATAGACTATATTAAAAAGGACACATTTTACACCGATAATACAAAGTTTGAGGACATCTTTCACATGGATGCGGCGATGGACGCGTATCTCCCGATAAATAACCTCGCGCTTATTGAGTATATTCTTCTCATAGCCGCTTTTGCGTGTCTTACCTCGATAATATTCCGCTGTGCGACGGACGACACCGAATGCGCACTCAGTCTTAACAGCCTCACACTCGCACCGAACGAGGATGAGCTCTCGGAGATAAAAGGTGCGACATCGAAGTATTCGACCGTTATAACATCGCTTATGGCGGTGACACTGATTATTTACACCGCGCTGACAAAGCTTGCGATCATCGCGGGAGAGCAGTCGGCGTTTATCGATAAAAACGATATCAATATCCCGCAGATCGTCTTCTCGTGGATGTCGTTCGGAGCAAACGCGCTTACCGTCGCGTGGTTCGTGGCCGTAGTACTTTTCATATCTTTCGCAGGAAAACGCATATACGGCTGTGTCTACAACTGGAGCACGGGAAGCGACGCGTGAGAAGTTGCGAAAAAGGAGAGTGTCGTGTTGCCTGCGGCGGCCGAACGGTTTATGCTATAACAAAGGCGCAGCATAACTTGCGAGACTCAAAAAGTTGACGTTAAAATCCCCTCAGATCAGACTCGAAGGACTCGAGACTGCACCGAGGGGATCTTTCCTATTTCGTTATATTTCTATTTTGCCTGAATACTTCGTAGGAGAGCACGGATGCGGCGGATGCGGCAGACAGCGAGCCTTTAAACTCGCGACCGTAATCGATGCGCACGACCTTATCGGCTTTGTCGAGAAGTGCAGAGGAAATGCCGCGCTTTTCGCCACCCACGATCAGGAGAATTGGAAAAGTCAAATCAGCATCAAAACACGAAACTGAGTCACGTATTCCGGCGCAGATTACTTTATAACCGCGTCTTTTGAACTGTGCGCAAGCTTCGAGCGGATTTGATACATAAGACGGCAAAAGCTCTGAAGCACCCGCAGAAGCTCTGCAAACGACTCCTGCGGCACTCATCCAGTTTCGCTCGGGGAGAATGACACCGTCAACTCCCGCGGCGTACAGTGTGCGCAGTGCATAGCCGAAGTTATACGGATCCTCGATGCCGTCGATCATAACGTAAAAACCGTTTTCTTTTATCTGTGTATCATCGTCGAGGTGTGTAAACTCACGCGTCGTGCATTCGGCAATAACTCCGCCGTGCGTGTTGCCGACGGCAATGTCGTCGATGAATTTTCCGTCGACCGTCAGAAGCTCAAAACCGTATTTTTTTGAAGCCGCGCGCAAAAACGACAGCTCACGGTATTTCTTCGATGCCTTTTCACGGTCAAACCAAAGCTTGACTATGCGACGCGTGCTCCCTTCGTCGATCGAGCGGAGCACTGCGTTTATCGATGTCATGCCCTCGAAAACGGTCGAGGCCGATTGGCGGGTTGATTCTTTTATCACGACTTATTTTCCGGCGTTGGCTTTGAGATATGCGTTTATAAATCCGTCGATCTCGCCGTCCATAACAGCCTGTATGTTGCCGTCCTCAAAGCCCGTGCGCGTGTCTTTTGCGAGAGTGTAGGGCATGAATACGTATGAGCGGATCTGAGCACCCCACTCGATATTCGTCTTATTTCCCTTGATGTCCTCGATCTTCTCGAGCTTTTCGCGCTGCTTAATTTCCATGAGCTTGGATTTCAGCATTTTGAGTGCGGTCTCTTTGTTCTGAAGCTGGCTTCGCTCTGTCTGGCATCCGACGACGATTCCCGTGGGGATGTGCATGATGCGGATAGCGGAGTCTGTCTTGTTGACGTGCTGTCCGCCGGCACCGCTCGAACGGTGCGCCGTGATCTCGAGATCCTCGTCGCGAAGCTCGATCGTGTTGTCGTCTTCAAATTCGGGCATTACCTCGACGGAGGCGAACGAAGTGTGACGTCTTCCCGATGAGTCGAACGGAGAAACGCGAACGAGTCTGTGAACGCCGTTCTCACTCTTTAAATATCCGTAAGCGTTTGTGCCTTCAATGAGTACCGTTGCGGACTTGAGTCCGGCTTCCTCGCCGTCGAGCCAGTCGAGAAGCTTGACATTATAGCCGTGCTTTTCGCCCCAACGCGTGTACATTCTGTAAAGCATCTGAGCCCAGTCCTGAGCCTCAGTGCCGCCGGCGCCGGGGTGGAAGCTGATTATTGCGTTGTTCTTGTCGTATTCGCCCGAGAGAAGTATCTCGATGCGCTGACGCTCCTCCTCGGCTTCGATGGATTCGACATCGGCGAGTATCTCATCGGTGAGTCCCTCGTCATTCTCTTCGATCGCGAGCTCTGCCATCATGATGGTGTCCTCAAGCTTTGCGGAAAGCTTGTCGTAAGCCTCGATTTTGTCCTTGAGCTGCTTTATCTGGCGCAGGATTTTGCCCGACACTGCCTGGTCGTTCCAGAAATCGGGCTCGAGAGTAGTCGCTTCGAGCTTTTCGGCCTCGCTTCTGAGGTCGTTAATGCGAAGTGCCGAGCCGAGCTCCTCAATGTCGGCTCTGAAAGCCGTAAGTTTGTATTTTGCTTCTTCAAGTGCTATAATCAAGTTAAGTTCCTCCGATTTTCAAGTTCTTGTTGTCAGTCGTCTATGCTTGGAAAGTCGAGTCCGTCGGTGCTTATCTGTGCGCGTTTGGGTTCTCGTTTTAAC
>CAYWTG010000157.1:0-4195 GCA_964461155.1 uncultured Ruminococcus sp. | reverse complement strand
AGGCAAGACTACAGTCTCTCAAAAGATACCTTCCCGTTTCACCGAACAGACCGCGTGACAGCGAGATCCCCGATGAATATCTGACAGATGTCGGACAGTTCTACGACGCGGGGCTGTCACTCTCGAGCGACCGCGGAGAAGCTATGCGCATGATGGCCGATATCGAAAGCATCACGCAAAGCCTGCCCGGACTTGACTGCGGATCGTGCGGCGCACCGACCTGCATGGCGTTTGCCGAGGACATCGTGAAAAACGAGACCTACGCCGACGAGTGCACGATAATCATGCGCGAGCTCTTTCATGAGTGCATCGATCGCAGACGCGCGAAGATCCTGACCGACAGAATCGTCGGCGCGGGACGAAAAAACGGTGACGGTGAAAACAAAAACTAATATAAAAGGTGCAGTTTATATGAAGACCCATGCAGTAGCGGAAAAGCTCGGACTTCGCGTGGCCGCCGGTGAAATTCCCGAGGAATATACGGGAGTCTATGTCGGTGACCTGCTCAGCCGAGCCATGAGCCACGTGACGTCGGGTGACATTTGGATCACGATCATGAACAACGTGAATGTCATCGCCGTCGCGAGCCTTACGGAAGCCGCGTGTGTCATACTTGCCGAGGGAGTTGAAATGGATGACGAGACTCTCGCCGCCGCGAAAGCGCGGGACGTTGCTGTCATGACCTGCTCCATGACGGCGTATGAGATATGCCGCGTTCTGGCACTGTCGGAGTCATGAGCCGTTATTATTACGACCTGCATATACATTCATGTCTTTCTCCGTGCGCGGATAACGACATGACTCCCGCCAATATCGCAGGTATGGCGGCCTTGCAGGGACTAACGCTTGTCGCACTGACAGATCATAACTCCTGCAAAAACTGTCCCGCATTTTTTACGCACGCGCGCAGGTACGGCATCGTTCCGGTAGCCGGAATGGAGCTGACCACATCTGAGGATATTCACGCGCTGTGCTTGTTTCCGACACTTGAGTCTGCGATGAGCTTCGATGCGCTCGTCGAAGAGCGACTTATAAAGGTGAAAAACAAGCCGGAGATTTTCGGCGATCAGCTTATCATGAATGACGAAGACGAGCCGATAGGCGTCATGGAACCGCTTCTCATCAACGCTACGACGCTTGATCTCGCAGAGGCGTACGAGACTGTCACATCTCTCGGAGGCGTGTGCTATCCCGCTCACATCGACAGAGAATCCGGCGGCCTTATCGCGATCCTCGGCGCGTTTCCCGAGTTCCCGCAGTATTCGGCCTTTGAACTTAATTTCAGAAGTTCGCTCGACGAATATCTGACGCGGTTTCCCGAGCTTGCCGAAAAGCAGTTCATCGTGTCTTCGGACGCGCACGACCTGTGCAGTATATCCGAGGCGGAAAACTCGATCGAGATCTATGATGAGCCGTACAGCTCGGCACAAGTCAGGCGCGAGCTGATACGCACTCTTCGCGGAGGTGAGGCGTAATGGAAGAATTCTCTCTGTATGTTCTCGATATAACGATGAACTCCGTGAGAGCCGGTGCCGATAAAATAGAAATTCTCCTTGAAGAAAAAGACGGAGTTCTCACTTTTTCCGTGACCGATAACGGTTGCGGGATGACAAAAGAGCAAGTCGAACACTTGAAGGACCCGTTCTATACGACACGCAAAACGCGTGCGGTCGGACTCGGCGTGCCGTTTCTGACTCTCTTGTCAGAACAGACGGGAGGGCACGTCACGGTAAAATCGAAGGACGCCGCGCATTTCCCCGAAAGTCACGGTACGTGCATTACCGCCACGTTTGGTTTGAATCATATCGATTTCATACCGCTCGGCGATATGGTCGGTACCGTCGTCACCCTGATACAGGGAAGCCCCGATGTTGATTTCACCTATGATCACATCACACCGCGCTCTCGAGTGCACCTCTCGTGCCGTGAGATACGCGATGTACTCGGTGATGATATATCACTTGCAAGCTTTGAGGTGCTCACGTGGATACGCGAAAGCCTTGAAGAAGAATATTCATCTCTTGAGCATTAACCAAGTGAAAAATAAATAAAGCAAAAAGGAAAGGAAATTCCAAATGAAGTCTCTTGAAGAACTTATGGCGATCAAAGCCAAGATGAAGGACAAGGTCGCAATCCGTCAGGCATCCGATGATACACGTATCGTCGTCGGCATGGCAACCTGCGGTATCGCGGCAGGCGCACGTCCCGTTCTTAACGCATTCGTTGAGGGTGTAGCAGAAGCCGGCCTCACCGATAAGGTCACGGTAACTCAGACCGGATGCATCGGCATTTGCCAGTACGAGCCCGTTGTTGAGGTGTATGTACAGGGCAACGAGAAGGTTACATACGTAAAGATGACAGCGGAAAAGGCAAAGGAAGTCATCGAAAAGCACATCAAGGGCGGAAACGTCGTTACCGAGTACACTATCGGTAGCGTTAACGCATAACACAGGAGGAAAAAGCTATGTTTCGTATTCATGCATTGATCTGCGGCGGTACAGGCTGTACCTCCTCGGGCAGTATGTCCGTTAAGGAAGCTCTTAACAGAGAGCTCGCTTCCCACGGCCTCGAGGACGAGGTAAAGGTTGTCCAGACAGGATGCTTCGGCCTTTGCGCTCTCGGCCCTGTCATGATCATTTATCCCGAGGGAACATTCTACAGCATGGTAACCGCTGACGATATCCCCGAGATCGTCGAGGAGCACTTCCTTAAGGGTAGACCCGTTCAGCGTCTCATCTACAACGACAAGGGTGACGCTAAGGCTGAGGAGACAAGCACAAGCTCTTCTCTTAACGATACCGCATTCTACAAGAAGCAGAAGAGAGTCGCTCTCCGTAACTGCGGTGTTATCAACCCCGAGAACATCGAGGAGTACATCGCAATGGACGGTTACTTCGCACTTGCTAAGGCTCTTCGCGAGATGACTCCCGATGACGTTATCCAGACCATCCTCGACTCCGGTCTTCGCGGACGCGGCGGCGGCGGATTCCCCACAGGCAGAAAGTGGCAGTTTGCTAAGGCAAGCGTTTCCGATAAGAAGTACGTCGTATGTAATGCCGACGAGGGCGACCCGGGTGCATTCATGGACCGTTCCGTTCTCGAGGGCGACCCGCACGCGCTGATCGAGGCTATGGCTATCGCAGCTTACGCTATCGGCGCAGATGAGGGTTGGGTATACGTTCGTGCAGAGTACCCGATCGCGGTAAGACGTCTCCAGATCGCTATCGATCAGGCAAGAGAGTATGGCATCCTCGGCGAGGGCATCTTCGGTACCGACTTCAAGTTCGACCTTCACATCCGTCTCGGCGCGGGCGCATTCGTCTGCGGCGAGGAGACAGCTCTTCTCACATCTATCGAGGGTAACCGCGGTGAGCCTCGTCCCCGTCCTCCGTTCCCGGCTGTTAAGGGTCTCTGGGGCAAGCCTACCATCATCAACAACGTTGAGACATACGCAAATATCGCTCAGATCATCCTGAAGGGCGCAGACTGGTTCGCATCCATGGGAACAGAGACTTCCAAGGGTACTAAGGTATTCGCTCTCGGTGGTAAGATCAAGAACACGGGTCTCGTTGAGATCCCCATGGGTACAACTCTCCGTGAAGTCGTCGAGGAGATCGGCGGCGGTATCCCGAACGGTAAGAAGTTCAAGGCGGCACAGACCGGCGGTCCTTCCGGCGGATGTATCCCCGCATCCCTTATCGACACTCCCATCGACTACGATTCGCTTATTGCCATTGGTTCGATGATGGGTTCGGGAGGACTTATCGTTATGGACGAAGATACCTGTATGGTCGATATCGCACGCTTCTTCCTCGACTTTACAGTAGATGAGAGCTGCGGCAAATGTGCTCCCTGCCGAATCGGTACCAGAAGACTTCTTGAACTGCTTGATAAGATCATAGCCGGAAACGGTGAACTTGAGGATATAGACAGACTTGAAGAGCTTTGTAATTACATTAAGTCTGCTTCGCTTTGCGGACTCGGTCAGACCGCACCTAATCCGGTTCTTTCCACACTCCGCTACTTCCGCGATGAGTATATCGCTCATGTTGTGGACAAGAAGTGTCCTGCGGGAGTGTGCAAGAATCTGCTTAAGTATGTTATCCTTGAGGATAAGTGCAAGGGCTGTACCGCATGTGCTCGTGTATGTCCCGTCGGCGCTATCTCCGGTTCTGTTAAGAATCCTCATACTATC
>CAYWTG010000156.1:0-4211 GCA_964461155.1 uncultured Ruminococcus sp. | reverse complement strand
TCGTGCATCAACTTCTGGGTACCCGACGGCTTTAAGGATACTCCCGTCTGCAAGGAGGAGTATCGCGCAACGCTTGCGAAATCCTATGACGAGATTTTCTCCGAGAAGATCGACAAGGCTTACAACCTCGACTCTGTTGAGAGTAAGGTGTTCGGCATCGGTGCCGAGTCTTGCACCATCGGCTCGAACGAGTTTTACATGGGCTGTGCAATGAAGCACAATATCCTCCTGACGCTCGACACCGGACATTTTCATCCCACCGAGGTCGTTTCCGACAAGCTCAGTGCTGTTCTTCAGTACGTTGACGGAATCCTCCTTCACGTTTCTCGCCCCGTTCGTTGGGACAGCGACCACGTTGTCATTCTCGACGACGAGACGCGCGCAATAGCTTCCGAGATCGTTCGCGGCGGATACGAGAATCATATGCACATCGGTCTTGACTATTTCGATGCAAGCATCAACAGAATCGCTTGCTGGGCTATAGGTGCACGTAATATGCAGAAGGCTCTTCTTATGGCAAATCTCGAGCCCGTATCTCTCCTCAAGAGCTTCGAGCTCAGCGGCGATTACACTTCGAGACTTGCTTACCTTGAAGAGCTCAAGACGCTTCCTTTTGCGGCTGTTTGGGACAGATACTGCGAGACTGCAAATGTTCCTCAGCGTGAAAAGTGGGTAGCGGAAGTAAAGAAATACGAAAAGGATGTTCTTTCGGCACGCTGAATACCCGCTGACGGGAAAGGATGACCTGTCGCCGCGTGCGGCAAATCTACGGTCTTCAAAGGTGCCTTTGATTGAACTTTAAAAAAATTACCGCTCTTTTTCTGGTGGCTTGCGTGATGCTTGCACTGCTTTCGGCTTGTGCAAAAAGATACGACGATGCCGCGACCATGCCTGCCGCAGGTGTCGGAAGAATGAATCTTGCGCCCACTGAGTCTGTCGACAATGCGACGAGTGATGTGCCGGACGTTCCGAAAAACGGCATAACTGTCTGCGTCGATCCGGGACACGGTTTTGACGATCCGGGAACGGTGTCGGACTTTCTCGGAGATCTCACGGAGAAAGACATAAATTTCGATGTTGCCGTTTATTTGCGCGACGCGCTTGAGGCTCTCGGTTATACAGTCATCATGACTCACGACGGCGAGAGCTTCCCGATAACATCTGCTTATGACAACAACGAGAGATATAAGCCCGAGGAGCGAGTGGCATACGTCAATTCGCTTGACACAAAGATAGATTATTATATTTCGATACACTGTAATTCGCATACCTCCGAGGACGCGGTCGGAACACGTATATTCTATTACGAAAAAACGACTCCGGTCGGCGACTACGACGAGGAGATCACAAATTCCGTTGCGGAGAGCATCGGAAATGCTTTCCCAGATGCTCGCTCACCTGTGGTGGAAAAATACCACTATTATGTCGTAAAATTCACGAATTTCCCCGCGTCGCTCGTTGAGATCGGCTTTGTAACAAATCCCGATGAGGCGAAGAATATGATAGACCCGGAGTGGCAGAAAAAGTATGCCGAGGCTATCGCGGAGGGTATCGATAATTACTTTACGGAAAACAAAACAAACTAATAACGAAAGCTGGTATTAAAAATGATCAACCTTGAACGTGAGATAAGAGAACAGCCCGAGATTCTCGCATCCGTTATAAAGAATAACGAAGCCGTTGCCGAGCAGATAGTAGCCGAGGCAAAGGCGAACAATGTTGCGGGTATCTATTTCGCCGCACGCGGCACATCCGACCACGCCTGCATCTATGCGCAGTACATATTCGGCATTCTGGCAGGTCTTCCTTGTGTTCTCGGAACTCCGTCCGTTTTCACAAAATACGATGCACACGTAGATCTTTCTCGCTATCTCGTTATCGGCGTTTCACAGTCCGGTAAGGCAGAGGACGTTCTCGAGGTGCTCAGAAGCGCAAAGGCTGACGGTGCTGTTACCGTTGCCGTAACGAATGAGCTTGACTCTCCCATGGCAGGCGAGGCGAAGTATCACCTCTACTGCGGCGCAGGTCCCGAGCTCAGCATTGCTGCTACAAAGACCTTTACTTCACAGATGATGCTCCTCGCGCTTCTCGCCGCTAAGTGGTCGGGAAATGACGAGTTCCTCGCTTCTCTCAATGCCGTATCGGCAAAAGCGGCAGAGCTTATCGACGCGCTTGATGGCACGCTTCAGACTCTCGCGGAGAAGTACAGCACAATGCCCGGAGCGGTTCTCCTCGGTCGCGGCATTTCGTACTGCATCGCGCTTGAGGGTGCGCTCAAGATGCTTGAGACAAACAAGATCAAGATGAAAGGCTATCCGATCTCCGATTTCCATCACGGCCCGATCGCACAGCTTCACGACGGCGATCCCGTATTCGTGATTGCGCCTCGCGGAAAGACGTACACCGACGCTCTCGAGATCACGGACAAGCTGAAAGGCGTTAACGCCGACATCATCTTCATTACCGACGATGCCGATGCTGTTCCCGCAGGAACGACCGGTGTTGTTATCCCGAACACGGGCTGTGAACTCACAACCCCGTTCATCAGCGTTCTTGTGTTCCAGATACTCGCTTGCAAGATGACGATTATCCGCGGAATCGACCCCGATAAGGCCGGCGTCATCAACAAGATCACAATTACAAAGTAAGCTTTAAAAACACTGCACGTCGTCTGACCGTGCGGTGTTTTTATTGATACGAGAAACTCAAAGTTTATGACACTGCTTGCCGTTACTATGCACAAAAATCAAGATTGCCTTTTGGTGGATATATCAATCGATTTCGAGCCGACTTTGTGATATAATTAATGTGAGATACTGAATATTGAAAGGAAAAGCTAAATGAAACTGAGAAAAATCATATCGGGTGCGCTTGCGGCGATCATAATCGGAGCGTCGATACTGACAGTCGGTACAGCGGCCGCAGACGATGATTTGCCGTTTAAAGATGTCGGCCGGAAAAAATGGTATTATGATGAGGTAAAGTTCGTGTACGAAAACGGACTCATGCAGGGAACATCAAAGAAATACTTTGAGCCCGATGCAAAGCTCACCCGCGCAATGTTCGTTACGATCCTCGGAAGACTTGCGGGTGCGGAGCAGAGTGAAACGAACAAATTCAGCGATATCAAATCGGGCTCGTGGTACTCGGGATATGTAGGCTGGGCCGTCGACTCCAAAATCGTGACCGGCTACTCCGACGGAACATTTCTCCCCGATAAAGATCTGACACGTGAGGAAATGGCGGCGTGCATCGCTCGCTATATCGACCATATGGATCTGAATATGCCTCGTGAGAGCACAGCTCCATCTACCTTTGCCGATGCCAAGAAGATAGGGAAGTGGGCACGCGAGTATGTTGAGGTGCTCCGCCGTGCCGGAATTGCAAACGGCGACCAGAACTCGAAATATAATCCGAAAGCAAGCATCACGCGTGCTGAAATGGCAACCGTGATCATGAATATCATCGACGCCGAAGCTAAAGCATGGCAGGGATATATGCCGTCGTCCGAGGATAGCTATATGGTATTCGGCGCAAAATACCTTTACTGGGGCGGAACGGCGGTCTCAGGTTCTCTTGATACCGAGCTTGACGATGGCGCGGCTTATCCGACGCTTTACGCATACCGCGACAACTCGCTTAAACTTGAAAACGAAACATATGATCCTACAGGCACGGTCGGACTCAGCGCGAATGTGCTCGGATTTGATCTTTATAAGACTCCCGTCATGAAGATTGCATATAAATACGCCTCAGACGCGACAAAAACGCTCACAGACGGTGTTGTGAATATCAACGGAACCGAAAAGAACGAGTATAAGCTTACCGCCGGTGCAGATGACCTCGGAATGAAAACCGTGACTGCTGATCTGACGTCGGTTATGAGCCAATACAAGGATCGTGACTTCAACACAGATTTTCTTCACATCCTCGTTAACGCTTTTGACGGCGAAGATGCGCTTTCGGACAAACTCCACATCGCCTATATCGCATTTTTCAAAGATCAGGCGACTGCTGATAAATATTCCGGTACACAGAACGCCGATTATCTGAAAAATTACTTCGTTCATTCGTCTATAAAGTATCTTGAATACACTAAAGATGTCGAAGATGAGTTTGATGAACTGCTTGAAGACAGAATCAACGAGATCTTGAACTCCGAGTCGGAGCTGACTCCCGAGCAGATCAAGGCAAGCGGCCACAACTGCTAC
>CAYWTG010000155.1:0-4224 GCA_964461155.1 uncultured Ruminococcus sp. | reverse complement strand
TCGGAGATGTGCGCGATCTTGAGTCGTGCCGCGGTGCGATGTACGGGGTGGATTACATATTTCACGCCGCAGCACTGAAACAGGTGCCGAGCTGCGAGTTTTTTCCGATGGAGGCGGTCCGCACAAACGTGATCGGAACTGACAATGTGCTGAGTGCGGCGATCGAGGCGGGAGTCGAGAGCGTTATCTGCCTGTCTACAGATAAGGCGGCGTATCCCATAAATGCCATGGGAATTAGCAAGGCTATAGAAGAGAAAGTGGCTGTTGCCAGGTCGAGAAATTCCGGAAAAACAAAGATTTGCTGTACGCGCTACGGCAACGTTATGTGCAGTCGTGGGTCTGTGATACCGCTTTGGATCGACCAGATCAAAAACGGGACTTCAATTACCGTCACCGAGCCGACGATGACGCGTTTTATCATGTCACTGGAAGAGGCGGTGGATCTTGTCCTGTTTGCATTTGAACATGGAGAGAACGGAGATCTGCTGATCCAAAAAGCTCCCGCTTGTACGGTACAGACACAGGCCGAGGCCGTGTGTGAGCTTTTCGGCGGAAGCAAAGAAGATATAAAGGTGATCGGTATTCGCCATGGAGAGAAGATGTATGAAACGCTACTAACCAATGAGGAATGTGCTAAAGCTATCGACATGGGAGATTTCTATCGTGTGCCTGCTGATAACCGCGGGCTTAACTACGACAAATACTTCAAGGAAGGTGACGAAAAGCGTAATGTGCTGACAGAGTTTAACTCCAATAATACGAGAATTCTGAACGTCGAAGAGACCAAGGCCAAGATAGCAAGCCTCGCCTTCATACAGGACGAGCTTGCAAAAATGGGAAAATGAGCATGAATATACTTGTTACAGGAGCCGCGGGATTTGTCGGGAAAAATCTCGTTAGTGCGCTGAAGAATATTCGCGACGGCAAGGACAGAAGACGCCCGAGTCTTAAAATCGATGCTGTTTGCGAGTACGATATCAACACTGCTCCCACACTCCTTGACGATTACTGCGCAAAAGCTGATTTTGTATTCAACCTTGCGGGGGTAAACCGACCTCAAAATGCAGATGAATTTATGCAGGGAAATTACGGCTTTGCAAGCACGCTTCTTGATACGTTAAAAAAACACGAAAACACGTGTCCGGTGATGCTTTCTTCCTCAATTCAAGCTACCTGTATCGGTCGCTATGACAGCGAGTACGGCAGAAGCAAAAAAGCCGGCGAAGAACTTGTCTTCGAGTACGGCCGAAAAACAGGAGCCAATGTGCTTGTGTATGGCTTCCCGAATCTTTTCGGAAAGTGGTGCAGGCCGAACTATAACTCAGCTGTGGCGACATTTTGCAATAATATTGCAAACGGGTTGCCGATCACTGTTAATGACCGAAATACCGAGCTTGAACTGCTCTATATCGACGATCTTGTTGAAGAAATGCTCGATGCCATTGAAGGAAACGAGCATCACTGTGACTTCGACGGAGCGGCGGCACTTTCGAACGAAAACGGTAAATACTGTTTCGTACCGACGACATATAGAGTAACGCTCGGAAGAATAGTCGACTTGCTTGAAATGTTCAACGAAGAGCCGAGAACGCTTTTGATGCCTGAAATACCGAACGATTCATTTGAGAAAAAGCTGTACAGCACATATCTTTCATATCTGCCGAAAGAAAAGATGTCGTTTCCGCTAAAGATGAACTGTGACAACAGAGGGAGTTTTACGGAACTTTTAAAAAGCGAAAAGTGTGGTCAGATCAGCGTTAATATATCATTGCCCGGGATCACAAAGGGGCAACATTGGCATAACACAAAATGGGAGTTTTTCATAGTTGTAAGCGGTAAAGGTCTCATACGGCAACGCAAGATCGGTACCGATGAAGTGCTTGAATTTGAAGTGTCAGGCGAAAAGATAGAGGCAGTGCATATGTTGCCGGGGTATACGCACAGTATCATTAATGTGTCTGAAAGCGAAAACCTCGTAACGGTGATGTGGGCGAATGAACAGTTTGATCCGGAACAGCCGGATACATTCTTTGAGGAGGTGTGATATGAAAATCAAATATGACTACAGCGATATTAAATTCAAGGACGATGGACGATTAAAACTTCTTATTATCGTCGGCACTCGCCCCGAGATAATACGACTTTCTGCGGTTATCACGAAGTGTCGTAAATATTTTGATGTTATCCTTGCTCACACGGGACAGAACTATGACTACAATCTTAATGGAGTCTTCTTCAAGGATCTGAAGATCGGCGATCCCGAGGTTTATATGAATGCGGTCGGTGACGACCTCGGAGAAACCGTTGGCAACATCATAAATTGCTCATATAAGCTGATGAACTGCACTAAACCCGATGCGCTTCTCGTTCTCGGTGACACAAACAGTTGCCTTTCGGCGATATCGGCAAAGCGTTTGCATATACCGATTTTTCACATGGAAGCGGGTAATCGTTGCAAGGATGAGTGCCTTCCGGAAGAAACAAATCGCAGGATAGTTGACATTATCTCCGATGTTAATTTGGCGTACTCGGAACACGCACGAAGATATCTGCACGAGTGCGGCTTGCCAAAAGAAAGGACGTATGTCACGGGCTCTCCGATGGCGGAAGTCTTGCACCGAAATCTTTCCGATATTGAGGCAAGTGACGTGCTCCGTCGTCTCGGCCTCGAGGCGAAAAAGTATATACTTTTGTCGGCTCACAGAGAAGAGAATATCGATACTGAGAAGAATTTCGAGAGCCTATTCACGGCGATCAACGAGCTTGCCGAGCATTACAATATGCCGATACTTTATTCTTGCCATCCGAGAAGCAAAAAGCGTCTTGAGAAAAGCAAATTTAAGCTTGATCGGCGCGTGGTGATGCATGAGCCGCTCGGATTTCACGACTACAACAAATTGCAGATGAATGCTTATGCGGTCGTGTCCGACTCGGGGACTCTGCCTGAGGAAAGCTCGTTTTTCACATCTGTAGGGCATCCGTTCCCGGCAGTTTGTATACGAACGTCAACCGAGCGTCCGGAAGCACTTGATAAAGCGTGCTTTGTTCTCGCGGGAATTGAGAAAAACAGCCTTATGCAGGCCGTTATAACTGCCGTTGAAATGAACGAAAACGGCGACTGCCCCATCCCCGTACCGGATTATACCGAAGAAAACGTCTCAACCAAAGTGGTCAAAATCATCCAGTCTTATACCTCGGTCGTCGACAAGCTCGTTTGGAGAAAGGGGTAGTATATCTTTCTATGCTCCGCCGCGCGGAGATCGGTGAGAAGTTCTCGGAAAAGACGAAAAAAGCCACTGACAATACTCATCAGTGGCTTGATACAAATGGCCGGACTTACAGAAAAGCATACGCTGTCGACAAGAACGGCGACATTTACAAAGCTACCCTTAACGTAGCGGACGGCGAACGCGGGAAAATACTTTATGACATAAATAAAATAAGGAGAGTTGAAGGCGGCGCCGTGCCCTCAATCGTTTCCGAAAGGGGCTCGCTCACAACATCAACTCTCTCTGATGACATTGTATCACAGTCATCGAAAGATGTCAATGACTTTTCCGAAAATAGTGAAAAATTTTAACCTCAGCCGAAAGCCCGGAAGCGGACTTTCGGCCGTTTTTTGCGAATTTTTTAAACCAAATATCATTTGCCGATTGACTTTTGCGCGGAAATGTTATACAATAATATACAGTTAGCCGCAGCTAACGATGTTTGCGCAACATGGCTTCATTCGCAGGCGAGGATTTATACCGATATTCGTGCGTGGTTTGCGGGCGTTTTTGAGAGTGACTTGGAAAAGTACAGCCGAGAGATCGGCTTTTACTATCGGACACAAGTTAGCAAAAGCTAACTATAGTGGTGAGCGAGACAAAATATGACCGATTTACCCGATGCGCCGAGTGCTCGTGTGTTTCTCGGCTTTTGAGCTTTACAGCAGAGAAATGCCATGTCATCGGAATTTTTCGCACGCCGAATGAGAAAAAACATACGACTATCCGGTCTTCCGGTGACGGGAAAGCATCTGTCTTTTCCGTGTGACAGAGAAGCCGAAAAGGAGGCAGAATGAAACATAAACGAGGCCGTGAAGATTATCTTAAAACCATTTATCTGCTCTCGAAAAAGGGCGAAGTTCACAGTGCTGCCGTCGCCGCCGAAATGGGGCTCACGAGGCCTACGGTGTGCGTGGGATTGAAAATGCTCCGCGAGGAGGGCTATGTGACGATG
>CAYWTG010000154.1:0-4237 GCA_964461155.1 uncultured Ruminococcus sp. | reverse complement strand
GAATATCCGCCGATAAAGTTTACACCGAGGGTCGATGCAGCGCGCTCAAGCGTCTTTGCATATTTTACGGGATCTCCGCCCGAAACGCCCGTCAGCATTGCGATCGGAGTTACGGATATGCGCTTGTTGATTATCGGAATGCCGTAGGTGCGCTCGATCTTCTCTCCGGTTGAGAGGAGATTTTCGGCGCGATGTGTCAGCTTGTCGTAAATTTTGCGGCAGGAAGCGTCGATGTCGCTGTCCGCGCAGTCGAGAAGCGAAATGCCCATCGTGATCGTGCGCACGTCGAGATTCTCGTTGTCGATCATATTGATCGTTTCCATTATATCGGTTGTGTTAATCATTTATAATTCTCCGGTCTTTTGAGCTTTGTCCGTTTATATGCGGTGCATGGAGTTGAAGATGTCCTCGTGCATGACGTGGATCTTCATGCCGATATCGTCACCGAGCTTCTCGAGAGACGCGGTGAGGTCTGCAAAGTCGGAGGAGAGCTCGGCAATGTCGACGAGCATGATCATGGTGAACATATCCTTCATTACGGACTGCGTAACGTCGATGATGTTGGCGTTGTGCTTTGCACATTCCGTGCTGACCTTTGCGAGTATGCCGACGGTGTCACGACCGATTACCGATACGATAGCTTTCATTTTATAATTCCTTTCTTTTGACGTCAGCAATACTTGAGCATTGCAATGACGGTGTCGTATAGTCTGTCAAACGAGGCGATGCCGAGCGTTTCGGACGGCGAGTGAAGATCCTTTATATCGGGACCTATCGAGATGATATCCATATCGGGGACACGGCTTATGAGAAGTCCGCATTCAAGCCCCGCGTGAATACCGAGTGCCGTTCCGTCCGTACCGGAGATCTCACGCCAAACTTTCAAATAAAGATCGCGAAGAGGCGACTTTTCGGCAAAGCTCCAACCGGGATATCTGCTGTGGCAGTGCGCGTCAAGATTTGCAAGGCGTCCGATGGAGTGCATGGTTTCCGTCATGTCGTCAAGAGAAGCTTCCTCTGAGGAACGGAACGACACAACGGCGCGGAAAGCCCCGTCGGAAATGCGCACCGACGCGAGATTATACGAGCTTTCGACCATGTCCGAAACCGTGCGTGACATTGCCGTGGGACCCGAGCGGAATACCGAGAGGAAATCGATTATGCGTTCGCTGTCTTCTTCGCTCAATGCCTCGTTCGGTGTTTCCGTTTGAGTGAGACTGTAGGTGAAATCGGCGTCGTCACGGACGAGCCTGTGACTTATAAAGTAAAGCGAGCTTTCGACAACGGATGAAATATCAGCGTCGCCGAATACCGCGAAACTTACTGTGCACTCGCGCGGGATCGCGTTGTCTTTCGAGCCGCCGCAAATGTCGATTATGCGCACGGGAGCGACAGCGTGAATTGCTCTGAGCACAGACGCGCAAAGCTCGATCGCGTTCGCACGTCCGAGCGCGATATCCTCACCCGAGTGACCGCCGCAAAGCCCGGAAAGCTTCAGCGTGTAGCACTTATTTTTGTCCGAAAGCGCGTCGTGTGCCATTTCTCCGGAAAAATCACATCTCACGCCGCCCGCGCAAGCGACCGTCGCGATGCCCTCGCCTGCGGAGTCGAGATTTATCATGCGTCTCGCACCGAGGAGTGAGGTGTCAAACGCGTTCATACCGTCCATGCCGACTTCTTCGCCGACGGTGAACAGACATTCAAGCGGAGGATGCTCGATCGTGTCGGAGTCAAGTAGGGCGAGCATCGCCGCTACGGCGCATCCGTCGTCCGCTCCGAGGGTCGTGCCGTCTGCACGAAGTATGTCGCCCTCTCGAACAAGGCGAATTCCGTCATTTAAGAAGTCGTGCGACACGCCCTCCGCGCTTTCACAGACCATGTCTGTGTGCCCTTGAAGAAGAACCGGTGCGTGCGAGGTGTAATCTTCGCCGACAGCGTCCTTTTTTATGAAAATATTGTTGACTTCGTCGCGGTAGCAGTAAAGACCACGCTCGGAGGCAAATGATTCGAGATAATCGGCAATGCCGCTCTCGTTTCCCGAGCCGCGCGGGATATTCGATATTCTTTCAAAAAATCCGAATAATGTCGGATGTTTTACGTCTTTAAACATCAGTAACGACCCCTCCACCCTTATTTAACGTATTTTTTGAGGTTCTCAAAGCCGAGAGCGATCCCGCGGAGATTATCCTCGATACCCTCAAATTCGATCGTGACATATCCGTCATATCCGGAGGATTTCAGCACTCGGAGACTCTGCGCACATTCCGCGTCGCCGTGACCGATGACAGCCCCGCGCAGATAGTTTCCGCTTCGCGTGGCGAACCATCCCTCGCCGGGACACTCGACATTACCGCGCTTGAAGTGAAAGTCTTTTGCGTGCGCGTGACTTGCGAAACGCGCGAGTCGCCCGACGGCTCTCGTGGGTTCTTCGTCTGCGCACATAAAGTTTCCGACGTCGATGAGATATCCGAAATTAGGATGAGCGACACCGCATATGAGCTTCTCAACTCGGTCGGAGTCTTGGAGAAAATAGCCGTGATTTTCAAACATCGTCTTAACGCCGAGTTTGGAAGCGTATTCGGCAACGGCGCGGCAACCCTTGATCATCGTCGGGAGAACGGCGTCAAAGCCGAGTCCCACGGAAAAGTTCCCGTAGCTTACGTCGTGACGCATAAGCGGAGCACCGAGAGCTGCGGCCGTGTCGACGAGAGCGCATACGCGATCGATCTCCTCATACACCGAATTGCAGTTGTTTTTAGTGAAATCCGCGCCGACGTCAAACGCCACGATCGGCAGACCGATCTCTTCGGAATGCTTGCAGATTTCATTTACCTTTTCGGCATCACAGGTGGCAGGACACTCGACGAGCTCAATGCCGTCAAAGCCCATCTTTTTAGCTTCGTCCATAACGCCGAGCACGCCGAGCGAGTCATCGTTCGCATACGAGCCGAAGCTGTATGATGAAACAGATGTCTTCATAAATCTGTATATCCTTTCAAAATCTAATATAAGGTATTATACACCGAAGAAGATATAAAGTCAAGAGCCCTGCCACCTTTGAGAAAAAAAGGCCGAAGCGTACAGCGCGTCATGCGTCATCCGCTCGGCCCATATCCGGTCATTTTGTGAGAAAAAGCGGCCGTAACTGCTTTTCATGCCGTGCGGCCTCGAGCGCATCCCCGACGCGCGAAAAATCCGCCACGAGCGAGTGAGGTTTCTTTACCGTGTCGTCTTGAATCATCGGCACGATATAGTAGTTTTTGCGATTTAAAAGTGTTGCGATATTTGAAAGACTTGCGCCGAGCGCATCGTTTGAAGCTATCGCGAGTATCACAGGGCGGTCTGTGCGAAGATGCGCCTTTGCCGCCATCGTGACGCTGCTGTCTGTAATCCCGAGCGCGAGCTTTGATAAAGTGTTACCCGTCGTCGGACAGATGACAAGGCATTCAGAGCTTTGATCGGGTCCGAGTACTTCCGCCTCGCGAACCGTGTGAATGACGCGGCGCCCGGTCGTTTCCTCGAGACAAAGCTTAAGTGCCGCTGCAGTCCCGAAACGCGTGTCGCTTTCGTATACCGTTTCGCTGACGATCGGAAGCACATCGTTTTCGCGACAGAGCGTGCGCAACACTTCAAGTGAGGCGGAATGCGTGCAAAAAGAGCCGCACATAGCAAAAGATATCATCTGTCCGCCTCCCGCATAAGCTTGTCGTATATCGCCTCGAATATTATCTTTCCCGCGCTTTTCGGCGAAGTTTTTCCCGGCAGAGAGAGGGCTTTTATCGTTCTTATGCCTAGCCTGTCGGCTTCAGCCGTGTCCACACCGCACCCGTTTGACGCAAGATCGATTATGACAGTGCTCGGTGAAAGCGCACTTAACACGTCTCGGTCGAAGAGCAAATGCGGGACGGTGTTGAATATCGCGTCGAAGCGAATCTTGCCGCCGAGTCCCTCCGCGAGAGTGAGCGGCGTGCAGGAGTCGCACGAAGCCCAAGCAAGATCGCGCTCGCTCCTTGCGATGCAGTAGGTTTTGCACCCGAGCGCGACAAGCCTCGTGGCGAGCGTGCGCCCGATCCGTCCGTAACCGACAACGGCGCAAGACGAAGCGGCGAGTGTAACATCAAGTTCCGATATCGCAACGCCGATAGCACCCTCGGCTGTAGGTACGGCATTTTTTATCTGAAACTGCTCGGATTCGTAATAATCCGTCAGTCGCACTCCGTGTTCTGCGGCAAAACGC
>CAYWTG010000153.1:0-4252 GCA_964461155.1 uncultured Ruminococcus sp. | reverse complement strand
TTCTTATATTGTATCACAAAGTTTCGGAAAAATAAAGATGTTTTCGGAAATTCGTGAATCAATCTTTCTTTCCGAGCACCTTTACGCTCTCTCTGTCGTAGGTTTTGTAGCTGTCACCCTTCTCATCGGTGAACTTTACCTTTAACACACCCGTGAGCACATTTGCGTCGGAGACAACACCGGTGCCGTCCTTTGTCGAAACGCGACTTCCGACGCGTGGCGTTCTCGCAATCTCGCTTTCGTATGTCTCGTGCTCGTATCGGAGGCAACACATAAGTCTTCCGCAACTTCCGGAGATCTTATTCGAGTTAAGCGAAAGATTTTGTTCCTTTGCCATCTTTATGGACACCTGCACAAAATCGGAAAGGAACGTCGAGCAGCAGAACGGTCTGCCGCATATGCCTATTCCTCCGAGCATTTTCGCCTCGTCGCGAATGCCGATCTGGCGAAGCTCGATTCGCGTTTTGAAAACCGATGCGAGATCTTTGACAAGCTCACGGAAATCAACTCGTGACTCTGCGGTAAAGTAGAACATCAGCTTTGTATTATCGAAAGTGTACTCGGCTTCGATGAGCTTCATCTCAAGTCCGTGCTCCGCTATCTTACGGCGGCATATCTCCATCGCGGAAGCTTCAAGCTCGCGATTTCGCTCGTATTGCTCTGTATCTTTCTTTGTAGCTATACGTATAACTCTGCGCAGGGGCTGAACTATTCCCGTGCTCGGGACGGTATGATTGCCCTCCGCCGCAAAGCCGTACTCAAGTCCGCGTGCCGTCTCGACGATGACACAGCTTCCGCTTTCGACTTTGAGCGCACCGGGAGCAAAATAATATATCTTTCCCGCGTCCTTGAATCTGACACCGATGATCTCGGTCATGCCGTCATCGGCGACGCTCTCCTGCGGGAGCTTGTTTTCGTTTTCGTTCATATATCTGTCCTTTCAATACTTATCTTCTGTAGCCCTGGCAGCTGAAGATCAAATCTGTGAGAACCGTCTTTGCGGAAACATTCATATCGAGCTTGACAAGTGCTCTGCAGATGCGGTCGTGGATGTAGAGCAGTTTTTTATACGAGAGCGAGTCCGTGAGAGAAAGTGCTTCCTCTCGATCCGCGAAGAACACAAGCTCGTCAAGCTTTGCATCCTCGTTGCTTTTTAACAGACACAAATCGCGAAGTGCGTTATCTGTCAGCTGCAAAAGCCGTCTTGTCTCGTCACTCTTTTTCCCGAGGGATGCTATCTGCGGTATCAAAGTAGCACTGCGCGTTCCGGCGAGACCGACAACAAGCTCTGCGGCACTCTCTCGCGCTTTCAGATAGCTGTCGCCGTCGGACGATGAGAGAAGGCGCGCCGCGCGGCCGAGCGAGCCCGAAGATAGCGAGGCGGCGGCCGCAAAACGTGCGGGATCTTTTCGGTAAAGCATTTCGCCGTTCGGAAGCGAGCGAAGATACTCTCTTACCTCGGACGGCGAGAAAGATTCACACCGAATGCGTTGTGCGCGGCTTTTAACGGTTTCGAGAAGCTTTGACGAGTCCTCCGACAACAGCAAGAAAACTACAAACGGCGGCGGCTCTTCGATCGTCAGAAGAAGCGCGTTCTGCGCCTGCGGAGTCATCTTCTCTGCCGACTCGATGATATACGTGCGCGTGTCGGAATCGTTCGGCGAGACGTAAAGTCCCTCTCGAATACGGCGTATCTCATCCACACCGATCGAGGCTTTATCGCCGCACCCGACAGTCACGACATCGGCGGATATGCCTTTGGCGATCTTTTTGCAGTTTGAACACTCCATGCACGGCAGGGGACGTGTCGGGTCGTCGCGCCTCTCACAGGAAAGTGCCGCGGCTATCAGACGCGCCGCCGTATGCTTTCCGCATCCTGCGTCACCCTCCAATATATAAGCGTGAGAGTTGCGGCGCGCACGAATATCGACACCGACATTTCTTTTTAAGCTGTCGTTACCGATGAGAGTCGGAAATATCTTATCCATGCGAGCTCCTTTCACGTTTTGTTACACGTTACAATATAATTTTATCACGAAAATGCGATTTGTTCAAGTGGTAACGCGAGGTATTTTAAGATGCGCGTTCAATTTCCGGCCGAGTCGTCTTTCGGAAACTGGCTTTCGTAGAGAGTTTTGTAAAATCCGCCCTGCACGAGCAGTTGTTCATGTGTTCCCGTCTGGATGACATTGCCGTCTTTCATCACGAGGATCACATCGGCGTTTTTTATGGTAGTCAGTCTGTGGGCGACGATGAACGAGGTGCGACCCTCGGTCAGTTTATCGAACGCTTCCTGAATTTTAGCCTCGGTTCGAGTATCGATGGAGGATGTCGCCTCGTCGAGAATGAGCACATCGGGGCGGCAGAGCATGACGCGGGCTATGGAGATAAGCTGACGCTGACCCTGCGAAAGAGTTGAAGTCTCCTCGCCGATCACGGTGTCGTAGCCGTTCGGCAGACGCTTGATAAACGAGTGTGCGCGAACGGCGCGTGCGGCTTCGATTATCTCGTCGCGCGTCGCCTCCGGCTTTCCGAGCGCGATGTTTTCAGCAACGCTTCCCTGCTTCATCCATGTATCCTGAAGCACCATTCCGTAGCTTCGGCGCAGGTCATGGCGCGATATATCGTAAATATTCACGCCGTCGAGGTAAATTGCACCTTGGTCCGCGTCGTAAAAGCGCATGAGCAGATTTATAAGAGTCGTCTTACCGCAACCGGTAGGGCCGACTATGGCGACTTTTTGTCCCGCTTTAACTTTCACATTAAACGAGGTTATGAGACTGCGCGACTTGTCGTAAGAAAAATACACGTCGTCGAACGTAACGTCTCCGCGCACGGGAAATTTAAGCTCGGAGGTCACATGATCCGACTCCTCATCCTCATCAAGCAGCTCGAAAATACGCGCGGCGCAGGCGAGCGCGTTCTGAAATTCGGTTATAACTCCCGATATCTCGTTAAACGGCTTTGTGTACTGGTTCGCGTATCCGAGAAAGCACGTAAGTCCTCCCGCACTGATGCCGCTGACCGCACCCGCGAAAGCGACGACGGCGTATATTATTCCGTTCACAAATCGAGTCGACGGATTGACGAGTGACGAATAAAACAGGGCTTTGCTCGAGATCTTTTCAAGCTCGTCGTTTGTCTCTTCAAAACGCTCTGTCATATCGTCTTCCATAACGAAAGCCTTGACCGTCTTTACATTCGACACAGCCTCCTCGACGAGCACTGTCTGATTTTCACGCGCCTGTGCCGCTTTTCCGAACAGGCTGAAAGTGCGCGAGGCGATAAACTTCGACACAATCATCGAAAGCGGAGTGAGAAGCACTACGAGAAGCGCGATCTTGTAGTTGAGAATCAGCATGAAAGCGAGAGTTGTGAGTATCGTCAGGACTCCCGAAAAAAGCTGAGTAAGTCCCATGAGAAGACCGTCCGAGAAGATATCAACATCGGAAATTATCCTGCTGACGACGGCTCCGTGTCCGTGAGAATCGATATACGACACGGGTAGGCGGCGAAGCTTTTCAAAGCTGTCTACACGAAGCTTCTTCACGACGGCGTAGGTCATGCGGTTATTGAGCACGCCGATGAGCCACTGGCAGGCGGCTGTTATCGCTATCATAACGCCCATCTTCACAAAAATCTTGCCGATGGCGGCAAAATCAACATTTCCCTCTCCGACGATAAGGTCGACGGCGTCTCCGACGAGAACTGGGAGATATATCGTCAGGATAACGGAAAGCGTCGAAAGCACAAGTGCCGCCGCGAGCAGGAGCGAGTGATGCTTTAAATATCTGAGCACTCGAGCGAATGTGCCGATCTTCTTTTCTTTCTTCATCACGCCTCCTCCTTTCGACTGCCGAATTGAAGCTCATGTATTTCTCTGTACGTCTTGCAGTTTTCGTAAAGCTCGCTGTGCGTACCTATGCCGACCGCTTCGCCGTCCTCGAGAACGATTATTTTATCGGCGTGCATAACGGAAGATGTGCGCTGTGAAACGATAAACGTGCAGTGCGGATACGAAAGCGAGAGAAGCGAGCGACGAAGCGCGGCATCGGTCGCATAGTCAAGTGCCGACGAGCTGTCGTCGAGGATAAGTATCTCGGGCTCGCCTACGAGCGCACGCGCTATCGCCAACCGCTGACGCTGACCTCCCGAAAGATTCTTTCCGCTCTGCTCGATGCGCGAATCGAGCCCGTCGCTCTTTGATGCTATAACATCTGCACCGCAAGCACTTTCGGCTGCCGACATAAGC
>CAYWTG010000152.1:0-4262 GCA_964461155.1 uncultured Ruminococcus sp. | reverse complement strand
ATTGTTAGTGCTTTTTGCCCCCTATAGACTCGAACGAACTACTTCTTAGGAGGGGTTTGTTATATCCATTTAACTATGGGGGCGAGTTGCTTTGTGCTCACGCGGCTCGGCTTCGCGTGCCGTGCGAACACAATAATTATATCACCTTGCAGCGAAAAAATCAAGTACCGCCGACGGAATTTAGGCGTGAGAGTCGTGCGCTTCGGCGCGGGGCTGTTTTTTGCGGCGAGATGGCATTCGGAGTGCCGTGCGAATGAACCGCGCGGGCGGGGCGGGAGTCGGCGTTCTTCGCGCGAAATTCACTTTTTTGAAAAAAACGAAATAAATTTCAAAAAAGCTATTGACAAAAGGTTTGAAGTGTAGTATAATATCTGACGTCGACAGCGAGAGCTGATAGACATGCGAGAGTGGCGGAACTGGCAGACGCGCACGTTTGAGGGGCGTGTGGTTCACACCGTACGGGTTCAAGTCCCGTTTCTCGCATACCGGACATCGATCCTGATGCTTTGCATCGCGTCGTGTCCGGTTTTTTCTTTTTCTGATTTTCCTGCCCTTGCGGCTGAACGGAGCATATTATGAAAGTTTCAAATCTTCCCCGCGTCAGCATCCCCGAATGCGACGCATACGACTCGAGCCTTGCGTGGTTTGACGTGCGCCGAGCACCTTTTAAGATCCACGGAGTTTTCTACGATGACGCGCAGGGACTTTTCGTGCGCATGGATCAGAGCGTGGCGAACGCCGTCGGCACGGATGTTAAGTGGCTGAACCGCGAAAGTTCCGGCGGTCGCGTCAGCTTTCGCACGAACTCTCGCGTGATCGCCGTTCGCGCGGTGATCCACGACGATGACGAAGAGCACCACACATCAAACGACAGCGCGATCGATCTTCTTCGCGTCGGCGGGGATTTCGACGAGATCACGTTTGACTACTGTCTCGAGCCGCCCAAGGTGATCGGCCGCGAATACTGCGCGCGCTTTTGCACCGAGTGCGAGAATCTCGACAGGCTCCTGCAGCTTCCGCTGTTCGCGAGTGTGCACGAGCTGTACGTCGGTCTTTCGGAAGATGCGGACATTGAGGAGGCGCACATCTATCGTGACATTGCGCCGGTCGTGTTCTACGGCTCGTCGATCACGCAGGGAGCACGCGCGTCCCGCCCGTCGAACACCTACCAGTCGATGCTGTCGAAGAAGCTGAAATTCGACTACACCTCGCTCGGCTTCGGCGGCAATGCGAGAGGTGAGCGAGAGATCGCCGAGTACATCGCGTCGCTTGACATGAGCATATTCGTGCTCGACTACGACCACAACGCGCCGAACGCGGAGCATCTTTTAGCGACGCACGAGCCGTTCTTCCGCGTGATACGCGACAGTCATCCCGAGCTTCCGATAATTATAATGAGCGCACCGAACACGATGCCGTGGTACGACTGGTGTGCCCCCCGCCGCGACGCGGTACGCGCGACATACGAGTCGGCTCGCGCACGCGGAGATGAGAATGTGTATTTCATTGACGGCTCGGAGTTCTTCGGCGAAGACGGCCGCGACCTGTGCACGGTCGACACGTGCCACCCGAACGATCTCGGAATGTACCGAATAGCGTGCCGCCTCGAGGGCCTGATGCGAGATCTCCTCGACAAGGCCGAGGCACGCGGCTAAAGCAAAAATAAGTCAAAAACTCCCGACAGAGCGAACGTCGGGAGCTTTTTGATGTGGAGGGAACACGAGGGGGACGGCGGGAGAACGGCGGGGCGTTGCCCCTGCACCCCACCGCCTTTTTGAAAAAAGGCGGGCGAAAAACTTTGTGAAAATGGGACTTTGGCGTGGGTTTTGTGCAGAACCCCTTGCTTCTGTAAAGCATTAGCTTTTGTAGACGAACGTGCGACTACGCCGCCAACAAATCGCAAGTCTTGTGAGGCAAATGAGCGTCTGCGCCGTCCGAGCCTCCCTCACCGAGGGAGGTGGCTTGCGAAGCAAGACGGAAGGAGGAATGCCGAGCGATTTCGCGGAACATCCCACAGTTACACCTCAAATAACAACGTGCAGTACACATCGCAAGTATCGCGTACTCCCTCAGTCACGGCTGCGCCGCGACAGCTCCCTCCCGGAGGGAGCCTTTTATTTGTGAGGCGAAACTCGTCATGATAGAGACTAACGATATAGCAAAACTCACGTACAGCCAACCGAAACTCCACCCCACAGTATGTCGCTTGTTTACGGGCGACATACTGTGGGGTGGAGTTTCGGTGCGTGGCACGGGATGTCCGGCGGTGTCGTTCACTTGAATGGCGACAAACTTAGGGTAGGGTTTCGCCAACTTGTGCGGGCGTTTTACGTTGAAATTCGCTTGGCGACAAGATTTGGGTGTGTGACGCGTGGAGTTTTGCCTGTGCGTTCGCTCACGAGCGAGCGGCTTGGGGCGGCGTGAAACTGTGCGGGGCGTTCGTTCGTGGCGGCGCGGGGGTAAATATTGCACAAATAACGAAAAATTATTCATAATTGTGAGATATACCGCTTGACAAATTCCGCAAGGGAGAGTATCATTATTGTATCAAAGGCGCGGGTGTATATTTTTTCATTCCGCTCGCCGGAGATTCGAGCGTGTCCGAAGCTGCCTCGGCGGCAAATTTCAGACAGCGGGCGCGCCGTACGAAAGGATAATCTTATGAAAAAGCTGCTTTCACTTGTGCTCGCGGCTGTAATGCTCACGGGCATCGTTTCGCTTTCGGGCTGCGGTAACACCACCACCGACACGATCCGCATCGGCGGTATCGGTCCTCTTACGGGCGGTGCCGCTACCTACGGTACTGCCGTAAAGAACGGCGCGGAGATCGCTCTTGAGGAGATAAACGAAAAGGGCGAGCTTCCCTATAAGCTCGAGCTCCGCTTTGAGGACGACGAGAACTCCGCAGAGAAGTCCGCGAATGCGTACAACACGCTCCGCGACTGGAATATGCAGATCCTTATGGGAACCGTAACGACGACTCCCTGCCTCGCCGTGTCCTCCAAGACATACGCGGACAGAATGTTCACGATCACTCCCTCTGCGTCCTCTCCCGACGTAATCGGCGGCAAGGACAACGTCTTCCAGGTTTGCTTCAGCGACCCGAACCAGGGAACAGCTTCCGCTAAGTACATCGCCGAGAACGCTCTCGCGACAAAGATCGCCGTCATCTACAAGAACGATGACGCGTACTCCACGGGCATCTACGAGGCGTTCAAGACCGAGGCCGCAAGACTCGATCTCGACATCGTTTCCACCACGACCTTCACGACCGACACCGCTTCCGACTTCTCCGTCCAGATCAGCGACGCGAAGACGAACGGTGCAGAGCTCGTGTTCCTCCCGATCTACTATGAGCCGGCGTCCCTCATTTTAGCCCAGGCAAGCAGTGCCGATTTCGCTCCGATCTTCTTCGGCGTCGACGGCATGGACGGCATTCTCTCCCTCAAGGGCTTCGACAAGTCCCTCGCCGAGGGCGTCTTCCTCCTCACTCCTTTCTCCGCAGACTCCGAGGACGAGCAGACTAAGTCTTTCGTTAAGAAGTATCAGGAAAAGCATGGCGAGATCCCGAACCAGTTCGCTGCAGACGCGTATGACGCGATGTACGCTATAGCCGAGGTCGTAAAGAAGACGGGAATTACCCCCGAGATGGCGGCCGAGGAGATTTGCGACAAGCTTTCCGAGGCGATGACACAGATCAGCATCACCGGCCTTACAGGCGCGGGAAGTGCTCTCACATGGAATGATAAGGGCGAGGTATCAAAGGAGCCCATGGCCGTTGTGATCAAGGACGGCGTATACGTCGGAAAATAAGATAATTTTCACCTTTTTGCAAAGCGCGACGTGCTCTCCGAGCCCTCTTTCCCGTGCGGGAGAGTGCGGCTCGGAGCTGTGTTTTTTCGGCGGACGGTTTCGAGCGGAGCTTGTTGGTTTTTGTTCTTGCCGAGGCGCGCAGAACGCCATCCGACCTCGGCTCGCGCGACAAATCGCAAAGAGCAGAGCGCAGCGCACGCCGCGTATATCGCGTAGTCTTTCAGACTCACGTGAGAAAAAGCTGTCGGCATAGAAACGAGCGGCACAGTAAAACTAACGAGCCACCCGCGAAACGCCACCCCGCAGCTTGTTGCCCGTAAGCAAGCGACGCCGCAAAACTCCATGCGGTCGGCCGATACCGCTGCCACTGCACCCCTTGCGCGGCGTGAACGTAGTGCGAGCTACTACACGAACATATCGTACCGCCGCCCGCGGTTCGTGGGACGGGC
>CAYWTG010000151.1:0-4271 GCA_964461155.1 uncultured Ruminococcus sp. | reverse complement strand
GGCTATGACGTTGTTGTAGTTGACAACCTTTCAAACTCGAGCGAAAAGAGCCTTGACAGAGTTGCAGAGATTACAGGCAAAAAAGCTAAGTTCTACAAAGCCGACATTCTCGACAAAGATGCTCTCGAAGAAATTTTCGCAAACGAAAAAATCGATTCGTGCATTCATTTTGCAGGACTCAAGTCCGTCGGCGAATCCGTCGCAAAGCCGTGGGAGTATTATAATAACAACATCACAGGCACACTCGTCCTCGTTGACGTAATGCGTGAGCACGGCGTGAAGAACATCATCTTCTCGTCCTCCGCAACAGTCTACGGAGATCCCGCGTTCATTCCAATCACTGAGGAATGCCCGAAAGGACAGTGTACCAATCCTTACGGTTGGACAAAATCCATGCTTGAGCAGATCTTCACCGACATTCACAAGGCGGACCCCGAGTGGAATATCGTTCTGCTTCGTTATTTCAACCCCATCGGAGCTCACAAGAGCGGTATGATCGGTGAAAATCCGAACGGAATCCCGAACAACCTTATGCCTTATGTAACTCAGGTTGCTGTAGGCAAGCGTCCCGAGCTCGGCGTATTCGGTAACGATTACGACACTCACGACGGCACAGGTGTCCGCGACTACATTCACGTAGTAGACCTCGCGCGCGGTCACGTCAAGGCTCTCGCAAAGATCGAAGCCAAGGCTGGCCTCAACCTCTACAACCTCGGCACCGGTAAGGGATATAGCGTTCTCGACATCGTTAAGAACTTCGAGGAAGCTACAGGTGTCAAGATCCCGTACTCCATCAAGCCTCGCCGTCCCGGCGACATCGCTACTTGCTATTCCGACGCTTCCAAGGCTGAGAAAGAACTCGGCTGGGTAGCTGAATACGATATCAAGGATATGTGTGCCGACTCGTGGAGATGGCAGAAGATGAACCCGAACGGCTACGAAGACTGATAATTTAATGATCTCCGAATGGACATTTTACCCGTTCGGAGATTTTCTTTAAGGAGGAAATTATGATCAATAAACATTTGTTTGGTTATCACCCCTGCGGTATTCCGATATACGCATACACGCTTTCAAATGAATTTATATCCGCTGAATTACTTGAATACGGTGCAACGATCCAATCTCTGAATGTGCCTGACAGCGCAGGGAAGAGCTACGATGTCGTCGGTGGTTTTGACACGATCGATGACTATATACTCTCAACCGAGTATCAAGGCTCAACTGCCGGCCGCGTTTGTAACCGACTGAAGAATGCGGAATTCACGCTTGACGGCGTAACGTACCGCACGTATCGCAACGAAGGACTGAATTCCTGCCACTCCGGCAAATTCGGCTTTGACAAGAAGCTCTGGCACGCCGAATACTGCAACGATGACAGCTGTGAGATTACATTTAGCTACATAAGCCGCGACGGCGAAGAAGGTTTCCCGGGAAATCTTAATATCAGTGTTAAGTATCGCCTCGAGGAACGTAAATTGAGCGTCGAATATTTCGGTACGACCGATAAACTAACAGTCGTAAATTTAACAAATCATTCATATTTTAATTTGAACGGTTACGACAGCGGAAGCGTCAAAAATCACCGAATCAAGGTAAACGCGTCACACATCAACGAAACAGACAGCGCGCTCATACCTACAGGAACGATACTTGATATAACGAACACTCCGTTTGATATGCGCAAGGAACGCGTACTCGGCGACGTGATCCACGGAGATCATGACAAAATTCGTGAGCTCGGCGGCCTCGACTGCAATTTTATTTTTGACAGAACCTCCGACGATGAGAACGAATGCGTAGCCGAGCTCACGGGCGACGTATCAAAAATAAAAATGCGCGTGAGTACCGACAGCTCGGGAATGCAGATCTACACGGCCAATTCCGTCGGCGAGAATGAGCCAGATATGAAAAATAAAGTCGCGCAGGTTCCGCATTTCGGTATCTGTCTCGAATGCGCGTCGATGCCTGATTCGCCGAATCATCCGAACTTCGACGATATAACGCTCAATGTCGGCGAAACGTACCGCCACGTAACAATATTTGAGTTTTCGGCGTGAGCTTAGCTTGAGCCACAGTTTGCCTCGGTATTTCGCAAAACGCTTCCCTTAATTATACAAAATTTGCATTTTGTATAATTGCTAATATTTTTTCTGATAGGCACTATTTTGCTTTTAATTATAGCTTTTGCTTTTTCTTATAGCTATTGTAGGTTTCGCGCCGCAAGAAAGTAATCTCATATCTTGTTACTGTTTCTCGCTTTTTTCGTTTTACGTCGTCATACTCGAAGTTTCGGTACAAACGCGTAAGCCTACAAAGATTCTCAAAGAACGGTCGTACAACCTCATGTACGACCGTTCTTTTCTTTCTCAAGATGTCTGAGCATATACTTGTGTCTCGTCGCTTCGCCGCCGCGCAGATGACGTTCCGATTTGTTTTTGTCGAGCACATCACGTACAAGCTCGAACAATGCGCGATTTGTCATTTCGAGTCGCTCCGTGACATCCTTATGAACCGTCGACTTGCTCACGCCGAATCGTCTCGCCGCCTCACGCACCGTAGCTCCGGTATCAACTATGTATCGCGCAAGCATTTCGCACCTGCTGTCGGCGCGTATTTGCATATCAATCACTCCCGAGTTGTTATTTCGGTCAATTATATGTCAGGAGCTTTATTTGTATGCCAAATAAGAAAAGAAGCCGCAATCCACACGGCTTCTTTTCTTAATATAATGTAATTACTTTACGAAATACTCATTTATAATGCGTTCGTCTGCCTCGTCGGACACGTAATAATATGTTCCCGTCGGGTCGATTCCGAGTGATGCAAAGTAAACGAGATAACGGTAGCTATACGGCACGGTCACTCTCGCGCGCTTATACATCTTATGATTGATCGTCAGAACGTCGTCATAATGGTAATAGAACTTCGCATGAGACGGCGTTGCGATGTAGGTGTTATCACGGCATATCCATCCACGATTGACCGTATCGCTCGACAACGGTGCTTTATAGATCGACGACGCCGCGTACATTATCGTGTTGTTCTCGAATACGCAGTTTTCACCCTCCATGTAGATACTTGACGACACAACCTCGCTACGCGCTGATGTAGCGATTGAAAGCTTGGAACGGCTATAGCCCATATACGCGAAGATATTATCGTGTATGTGCTGATTTATCATCTTGTCGCGGCTGTAGCCGTTCTCGTCAAGGTTCCCTGTACCGTTCCAGTTTTCGCAACCTGTGATCGAAGATACGATAACATTATAGCCGTACTCGATATTGGAAATGTTCTGGCCATTGGCTCCGCTTTCGCTTCCGCCGTTCTGGCAAGTCAGCGCGCCGCCTACATCGTGAACGTAACAGTTGAGAATGCGGACATTGTCACTTGCGCCATAAGCTTCCATTCCGGTTTCGACAAAGCAACCGAATACATATCCGATCTCACAGTTTGTCATCGTGAAATCGTAATTACCGCCGCTGACACCGTAGCGACCGCTGAACTTGATGGCGATATTATCAAACGTCGTTTCGCGCTCCGCATTAACGATATATCCGCTCTTTGAGCACTTGATATCATCAAATCTCTCCGAGGGATTACCGTCCTTGGAATAGAGATAAAGCTTTCCGTCCTTGTAATCGTGGAAATATTCGAGGTCGTTACGGAGAGCCTCACCGATATTTCCGCAAGGTGTTCCGCCTGACATGAAGATTTCTTTACCATTTGAGACGAGGACCGACTCCTTGGAAGAATCTACGGTTATCCAGCAATATGCACTCTTCCCTGCACCGAACGGATCGTTTTCATCTGTAGACTTGATTCTGACGCCGAAATACTCACCGTCGTTGAAAATGATGTTACCGATCTCGGACTTTTCTCCGCACCACTCGGGTTTGTCGTCGATCTTATCGAGAACGTAAATGTTGTCGTACTCTGTCTTGTGCCATGTACCGACGCCGTCTTCAAGCTCTATGGCACCTGATATAACGGGCTTCGGACCTGTACCGTATGCGCCGTAGGAAACGCCCTCGGAAGCCATGAGCGACACCTGAGAATTCTCAAGATAACGCTCGTGATACCATGTGCTTCCGCGCTCGAGAAATACTCCGTCTCCCGGCTTAGTTTTTGAAATGATCGCAAGGCCGCCGGCTTTGTACTCCCAAAGAGCCTCGAGAGTTCGCCACGGCTTGTCGGGCGATGTGCCTGAGTTCTTATCGTCGCCGTTTATCGACGAAATGTAGTGGCAGTTGTGGCCGCTTGCCTTGATC
>CAYWTG010000150.1:0-4288 GCA_964461155.1 uncultured Ruminococcus sp. | reverse complement strand
CCCGTCATCAGCACGGCAAGAAGCAGCGATAAAAACTTACGGCTAACTTTGTTGCTCATATGATCTCTCCAATCTGCCGGCAGCGCAGTACGATGCGCCGACAGCATTTCAAATTTAAACTCCGGAGCCCCGTCGCCGAAGCGGCACGGAAGCCCGACAAAACGAAGATGTCGCGTACTTTTCGGTATTTCGACATAAAAGTGCGCATAGCTACACACTTATCTTCTTTCAGTTAAAGATATGATACCATATTCGCGCGAAAAAGTCAAGCATCCCTACAGCCCGCAAAGGCTTTATCGGGGCAAAGTCGGCCGTTTGAGAGGCGCGAGAGGTCGCAGGGGCCGATCGGGCGGTCTTTGTCGGATGTGTTTACCGCCCTGCACTCGCCGAGGCACAGTAAGTGTAATTTACTTAATCTCGCTAATTTTATCAATATTTGCACCTTTGAAGCCAAGCAAAACTACAAAATACAGGCTTTTGATTATCTTTAAATCATCTTGGTAATTTATATTTACCTAACCACATTACCGTTTTATTGTGACGAACCGTTTTTTACCTTTTCTCCGAGCGTCGCACTTTGTGCATCCTACACAAATTTGAGGTCGATTTTTCTACACCTATACAAAATGCACAAACATTTTTCTTGCAGAGCCCGTGAAAGCTCCGTTTTTCCCGATATTTTGTTTTTTCAAGTACAAACGTCAAAAAATCGTTGACAAAACGGTGTTTTCGGATTATAATATTCCATGATTAGCTTTATACACACTGAAAGGCACGGTGAATCATATGTATTATATAGGCGTTGATCTCGGCGGTACCAACATCGCCGTCGGAATCGTTGACGAAAACTCCAAGATCGTCAAGAAAGCAAGCACCCCCACCAAGCCCGAAAGAGGAGCCGACGCGGTCGTAGCCGACATGGCAACTCTCGCAAAGAATCTTCTTCTCGAGCTCAACATTCCTCTCTCCGAGGTTGCAAGCGCAGGTGTCGCAACTCCCGGAACCGCTGACACCGACCGCGGCGTCGTTGTTTACGCGAACAATATTCCTTTCTCGAGCTACCCGCTCGCAGAGAGACTCTCTTCCCTGCTCGGCGGCATTCCGACATACATTGAGAATGACGCAAACGCTGCCGCAAAGGCAGAGGCTTTCGCAGGTGTCGCAAAGGGCGCACCCTACTCCGTAATGATCACACTCGGCACAGGCCTCGGCGGCGGTATCGTTATCGGCGGCAAGGTTTACTCCGGCTTCAACTACGCAGGCGCAGAGCTCGGTCACATCGTCATCGAGAAGGACGGCAGACAGTGCTCCTGCGGCAGAAAAGGATGCTGGGAGGCATACAGCTCCGCTACAGGTCTTGTCAACATCACAAAGGACAGAGTAAGCGAAGCAAAGGCGGCAGGCCGTGAATCCAAGATCTACGCTATGATCGGCGATGATCTTTCCAAGATTTCCGCACGCACCGCATTCACCGCAATGAAAGAGGGCGACGCTCTCGGAGCCGAGATCGTTGACGAGTACATCAGCTATCTCGCTTGCGGTATCGTAAACATCATCAACATCTTCCAGCCGAACGTACTCTCCATCGGCGGCGGAATCTGCAATGAGGGCGAGTACCTCACAAAGCCGCTTCTCGAGAAGGTCTTTGCCGAGACTTATTCGAGAGAGGGAACACCTCGCACCGAGATCAAGATCGCAAGCCTCGGAAACGACGCGGGCATCATCGGCGCAGCCGTTCTCGGCAGATAAATCATTCAGCGACTCCCTAAATTATTAAATTATTGCTTAAAAAGTCGTCCTGCTTTACGCTCGGGCGGCTTTTTAAGTTTTACTCTCCATTATTTTTCGCGACCTGCCGCCCGCAAAACGCAAACGTTCGAACGTGACTCATCTTATTTAAATGCACAAAGCAATAAAAAAATCGGAGGCCGACAAGAGTCGAGTCTCCGATTTTTTCATGTCCGTTATAAAACCTTGCTGAGGAAGTCTCGCGCACGCTGAGTCTTAGGTGCCGAGAAGAGCTCCTCTGGGCTTCCCTCTTCGGCGATCTTTCCGTCGTCGAAGAAGAGCACGCGGTCTGCCATCTCGCGGGCAAAGCCCATCTCATGCGTTACGACGACCATCGTCATTCCCTCGCGCGCGAGGTCTTTCATTACGTCGAGCACCTCTCCGACCATCTCGGGGTCGAGTGCACTTGTGGGCTCGTCAAAGAGCATTACGTCGGGATCCATGGCAAGCGCGCGTACTATCGCGACTCTCTGCTTCTGACCGCCCGACAGCTGCGACGGATATGCGTCGGCGCGGTCTGCGAGTCCGACCTTTGCGAGAAGCTCGCGTGCGCGTGTCTCTGCTTCCTCGCGGCTCTTGCCGAGGAGCTTCATAGGAGCTATCGTCATGTTGCGCAGGAGCGTCATATGCGGGAACAGATTGAACTGCTGGAAAACCATGCCCATCTTCTGTCTCATACGGTTGACGTCGACCTTGCGATCCATGATGTCGACGCCCTCGAAGTATATATGTCCGCTCGTCGGCTCTTCGAGAAGATTGAGCGAACGGAGGAAAGTCGACTTACCGCAGCCTGACGGGCCGATGATGACGACGACCTCACCTCGGTCGATCTCGACATTTATGCCGTTCAGCGCGTGTATCGTGCCGTTAAAGCACTTGTGAAGATCCTCAACGCGGATCACTGCATTATCGTTCATTGTTTCTCAGCTTCCTTTCGAGAATTTTAACAAGCTTCGAGAGTCCCATGACCATTACAAGGTATATGAGCGCGACCGTAACGAGCGGCATGAATGCAGAATATGTTGCCGCGCGGATCGAGTTGCCGGCGTACATGAGGTCTGCAAGGCCGATATAGAACGCGATGGACGTCTCCTTGAGGAGCACCACGAACTCGTTTGCGAGCGAGGGGAGCACTGCCTTGAATGCCTGCGGGAAGATTATGTTGAACATAGTCTGCATATAGTTGAATCCGAGACTTCGTCCGGCTTCCATCTGACCGTTGTCTATCGCCATGATGCCTCCGCGAACGATCTCGGCGACGTACGCGCCGGAGTTAAGTCCGAAGCAGATAACGGCGGCGATGAACTTGTCGACGTTCATCGGCATGAACACGACGAAGTAAAGTATCATGATTTGCACGACGACAGGCGTTCCGCGGATCACCGTGAGATAGATATTGCAAATGATGTTACCGAGCTTCAAAAACGGCCCGCGATGAGTCAGCTTGTCGTTTGTGCAACGTACAAACGCAACGAGGAATCCGATGATAATACCGATAAGAAGCGAGAAGAACGTGAGTCTGACAGTTGTCCAAAGACCCTTGAGGATCGTGAGGTATCTGTCGTGCTCGATGAAGTTCTTTCTGAAATCCGCCTTGAGCGAGTTCCACGCGCGAACGAGAGGAACCGACACGTCGGGCTTGTTTGTGCTGTAGCGAAGCTCGAAGCAGGAGGCGAGTCCCTTTGCGACGTTTCCCGTTTCAAGCTTATGTGTCACAAGCTCTCCGTTTTCTTCGGTCGTATACGAATCCATCGCAAGAACCTCGTCCGCGAGCTTTACCGCACCGCCGTATAGCACGTCGACCGTATCGTCCGTCGCGTAAAGAGTCAGCTTGCCGTCGATGTCATAGTACTCGACCGTGACATCCTTCTCGATGCTCTCGGCAGTAGACAGAAGCTCGGCAAGTCTCGGCTCGAACTCCATCTTGAAGTTGAGTACGGACTTATACATTCCGTTATCTTTCTTCGCGTTTGAGGAGAGGAACTCGTTTATGTACGGCTTTACCGCACCGCAGACGTCGATCGTCGTCACGCGGCATGAGAGGATCACGTCCTTTTCGTCACCGTATGAGACATCCGTCACATCGATTTTGACCCCGTCGGCGATCGTACCAGCAAGCGTGTCGGGCGTCACCATCGATTTAATATCGGAAACGAGGAGCTCTTCCGCTTCCTCCGCCGTCAGCTTTACGGAGCTCTCGCTTTGCATTTTCATCGTCACGAAAAGTCCGCAGATCACGCCGAGCACGACGAGGATCGCCACGACTATGGCCAGTATCTTCTTTTTTGTCATTATCATTCTCCGATCCGCCGCTTGGGCAATATCATCCGACATATTCTCCGAAAGCGTGCCGTGCCGCTCGGTGCGGCAGAGTCGGATATGCAAAGCACTCTTCGGACAGAATTAAGCCGTTATACGCAGACAGGGAAACGTCCGTCTTCCTGCCGACGGATAACGGTTTAAGACAGTCGACAGGTGCAGAGAGGTCATCTCCGCACCT
>CAYWTG010000149.1:0-4316 GCA_964461155.1 uncultured Ruminococcus sp. | reverse complement strand
CTTCGGCGGGGGTGAAGGTGTACTTTTCTCCGCAGAAGCGGCATACGGCTTCGATCGGCTCGTCGCGCTCCAAAAGCTCGTCGAGATCTCCCTGCGAAAGTCCGGCGATCGCGCTCAGATACTTACTGCGGTCGCAGGTGCACAGGTACTCCGCGTCGAACTCGTCGAACATCTCATAATCGAGTCCCGAGAAGACCGTACCGATGATGTCCTCGTCGGTCTTTCCCTCGGCGATGAGCGCGGAGACGGAGTTCATAAGTCCGATGTTCTCCTCAAGACGTGAGATCGTCGACTCCTCGGCACCCGGCATGAGCTGCAGGAGATATCCGCCGGCGGCAAAGCACACGTTGTCGCGTCCGACGCGAACTCCGAGTGCGCACACGGTGGGCGTCTGCTCGCTGTTTGCGAAATAGTTCGTGATATCCTCGGCGATCTCTCCGCTTATGATGGGAGACGCGCCGATGTACGGCTCGTTCATGCCGAGGTCGCGGATGACGTACATCGTACCGCCGCCGACCGCTCCTCCGACGTCAAGCTTGCCGCGCGAATTCGGCGGGAGCTCGACTTGTCCGTTTTCGGCATATCCGCGCACGTTTCCCTTGTAGTCGGAAACGCAGATTATGCTTCCGCACGGGCCGTCACCGTCAACGCGGAGCGTCAGCGTGTCGGTTGAGTTTTTCAAAAGCGAGCCCATCAGCGAGCAACCTGTAAGCGCGCGTCCGAGCGCGGCGGTCACGGTTTTTGAAAGTCCGTGCTTTTCGCCTGCCGTGCGGACGATCTCGGTGCTGTCGATAAAAGCAATACGTGCAGAGCCGTCGGATGTGATGGCTCTTGTTATTTTTGAGCTTTTCTGCATTGTCATAGCCTTTTCCTTTGATTTGTTATTCCATGGGGATCTGTCCCTCGGGCGGGAGAGCTGTCGGACGAGCCTTAAACGGTATGCCGAGGTGCTCATAAGCGAGTCGCGTTACGCAACGGCCGCGAGGTGTGCGGCTGAGAAAGCCTATCTGCATCAGATACGGCTCGTAAACGTCCTCGATCGTGATAGCCTCCTCGCCGACGGTCGCCGCGAGAGTTTCGAGTCCGACGGGGCCTCCGTCGTAGAAATCGATTATAGTACGGAGCATACGGCGGTCGGTGTTGTCAAGTCCGAGCTCGTCGATCTCAAGCATATCGAGTGCCATTTGTGCGATCTCGCAGGTGATCTTTCCGTCGCCCTTGACCTGTGCGAAGTCGCGCACGCGCTTTAACAGGCGGTTTGCGATACGCGGGGTGCCACGCGAGCGTGAGGCGATCTCAAGCGCGCCGTCGTCGGAGATCGGCACGTCGAGTATTCCCGCGCTTCGCTTGACTATCGTCGCAAGCTCCTCGGGAGAGTAAAGCTCGAGTCTGAGAAGAACGCCGAAGCGGTCGCGCAGAGGTGTTGTGAGCTGTCCCGCGCGAGTCGTCGCGCCGATCAGCGTGAATTTTGCGAGCGGTAGGCGGATGCTTCGTGCAGCGGGGCCTTTTCCTATAATGATGTCGAGCGAAAAATCCTCCATCGCGGGGTAGAGTATCTCCTCGACCGAGCGCGACAGGCGATGTATCTCGTCGATAAAGAGCACGTCACCCTCACCGAGATTCGACAAAAGCGCGGCAAGGTCGCCCTGCTTTTCGATGGCGGGGCCGGATGTGATGCGAAGATTTACGCCGAGCTCTGCGGCGATGATCGCCGAAAGCGTCGTCTTTCCGAGTCCCGGCGGGCCGTAAAGAAGCACATGATCGAGGCAGTCTCCGCGAAGCTTGACCGCATCGATGTAGACTTTCAGTATTTCTTTGGCCTTTTCCTGTCCGATGTATTCGTCAAGTCGTGCGGGACGGAGGCTCTGTTCCGATTCGGAATCCTCACCGGAAAACTCCGTCGAGACGATTCTGTCTTCAAAATCAAATTCCTCGTTTCCGAATTCGTGTGTATCCATTTAAGTTCCTTTCGGTGTCTGTTACTTAGTCAGTACGGCGAGAGAGTGCTTGATTATATCTTCAAGCGGCAGTGTGAGATCAACCTCTTTCATTGCGGCAGCGATCTCGCTTCTCGAGTAGCCGAGGACCGCAAGAGCGTCCTGCGCGTCGCGAAGCTTCGTCTTGTCGGCCGATGTCTTGCCCTTTTTCGCACTCTGCTCGACGGGAGCGTCTCCCGTGAGATACGGGAATGCTTTCGCCATTTTGTCGCGAAGTTCGAGAACGACTCGCGCGGCGGTCTTGGCTCCGATACCCGGTGCACGTGAGAGCCCCTTTGTGTCCTCTGACGCGATCGTCAGCGCGAGCTTTTGCGGAGTAAACAGGGAAAGGATCGACATTGCCGCTTTCGAACCCACTCCCTGAACGGAGGTGAGGAGCTTGAACGTGTCGAGCTCCTCGCGGTCCTTGAAGCCGAACAGCTCGACGCCGTCCTCTTTGACCGACATGAATGTGTAAAGCTTAACTGTAGGCGCGTTTTCGACATCTCCGCTCGGCGCGTATGAAATGCTCGGCAGAGACGCGACGGTGTTTGCGGTGGATGTCAGCTTGTAGCCGACACCGCCGCATTCGATGACGACAGTGCCGGAGGTCACGTCAAGCTCGGCAAGCTCGCCTTTCAGAGAATATATCATTCGCCCATGTCCTCCGAGCTTTCGTCTTCTTCGGAGTTGTCTGCGTTTTCGTCTGTTACGCACGATTCGCGCGCGAGCATATCATCAGGCGTCAAAAGCGGCAGCTCGTGCTGTCCTCCGCAGTCCGAGCACAGCTCATCATCGGCTGTCGTGACGGCATCGGCGAGTACTTTTTCGCGGCGGCGACGCTTATATACCGTGTCGATAACGACCGCGGCGACGAACAATACGATTCCCGCAACGGAGATTGCCGCACCGTATTTGAAGCTGTCCGACATATAGTGCATCTCAAACGTGTGCTCACCGGGAGCGACGTCAAACGAGATGAGCGAGTCGAGGGTCTTTCGATACTCTATCTCCTCGCCGTCGATGCTGATGTGCCAGCCCTCGTCGTAGGGGATCGTCAAAAGTATGCGCTCGCCGGACTCGCCTCCGTTAACGCTTCCCGCAAGGGAAGTCTCGGAGTGATCGGTTATGTCAAGCTGAGTTGACGTGAGGCTGTTTGCGTACTGCTCGAAGAGAGCGGCGTCAAATGAATAGAAGTGAGTGTCGTCTTCCTTGACGTACAGCTTTTCTTCCTGCTGTGTCAGCACGACCTTGACCTTTTCGCCGACCTCGAACGCGCCGATATCGACGATGGCGTGAGTATCGTTCGTGAAATAAAGTCCGAGGCTGTTGCCGTTGACGGAGAGCTTGACCTTGCGTATCCACTTTGACGGGATGTACATATAGATGTGATCCGTGTTGTCGGCCGTGAGCTCGTAAGTGAGCGTCGCGTCGTCGTCTTCGGAGTTTTTCTCGTATCCTGTATGCTTAACTTCGCTTACGACGTTAAACTTGCGATTTCCGGAGTTTACGGGGCCGCTCATCGAGACCGGCTTCCATATTTCGAGGCCGTCGACACCCGTCGTCAGCGAGAAGATGTCGTTCATGTACTCAAACGGTCCGTCGTAGCTGAGCTCGTCCGTTTTGAAGTTGTCGATGTCCGTCGAGACGCCGAAGCCTACGGAGAGCGCGTAGGGATTTTCGTAGATGAGAATACCGTCCTCGGTCGTGGCGATGAGGTTATAATACTTGTCCACATACCAAGGTGTCGAGTTTTTCTCGGGGTCGATGTAGAGATACTTTATGCCGAAGAAGCTGTCGGACAGAACCGTTCCGCCGACGTATTCCGACCAGTGCGACTTCGATGCGAAGCCGAAATCGTTAAGAAGCGAGATGATGCTCGAGTTGAGCGTGGAGGTGGAGTTCGTAAGTCCGTTGAGACCGATGGCGAAGTTGTCGTTCACCTTTCTGTGAGCGAGCTTCTCCGAACGGTAGAACGAGTCGTCATCGACGTATTCGACCGCGCGATAGTACGGGTCGAGGAAATCGCGGTAAGAGTCGCGGCTCGAGAAGACGACATCATCGTCGAGCGCATAGAGATTTGCGACGCCCGAGGCGAACATCTCGACGCACACAAGGAACGCGAGCACGACCGCCGTGGTCTCGACGGTGTTTCTCGAGGCGTTTTCGTGAGTGTAGCGTAAGAAGACGATATACACGCCGATAAGGAGAAGAGACGCCCAAACCGCGATAAGATCGGGGAGATTTTCGAGTCCGAGCTTCTGCAAGATCACGAGTATCAGCGCGAGAATACCGCCGCTTGCGACGACTGCTGTGTATTTGACCTCTTTCAGGCGGATG
>CAYWTG010000148.1:0-4322 GCA_964461155.1 uncultured Ruminococcus sp. | reverse complement strand
TCCTAATATTATATATTATATCTCGAAAAAAATCAATAGTGCGTCGGGGCTATTTTACATTATCCGAAGATTTTTCCGCATCGTCCGCCGAAAAATCCATATTTGCGAATACGCGTTCCATGCGGCTGTCGGGGAAACGCTCATCGACAAACTCCCAAAACGCGCCATCGGACTGTGTTCCGTTGACGCGCTGTGACCAGCGGTAGACCGCCGTGCAGGTCACAATGCAGTTCACGGCCAAAAAAACGCTGCACGCGACGGTGATAATGCGGCCCGCGCGGTCGGGGAGCTTTAATATCGCACCGGCAAGGCGCGGGTAGAGATTTTTTACCCAAAGCACGCCGAGAAGACCCCAAAACACGGAGTAAAGCAGGCAAACTCTGCCGTTTATGTTGAAAGGCTTGGAGCTGTAGTCCCACGAGCGCGAGCCGAGAAAGAGCTCCTGTGCGAAGGAGCAGAAATATTCAAGCACGCTTCCGACGACAAAGCCGCCGATGAAAGAAAGTCGTCGTCTGTGATTGCGCAGTCCGTACAGGGACACGGTGAGAAGCACCGCTCCCGCGCCGTAAAGCATATTGAACGGCCCGTACACGAGACCGGCGCGGCTCTCGAGATATCCGTGCTTCAAAAGGCACCACAGCATCTCTATGACAACTCCCGCAAAGCTTCCGACAAAGCAGATGAGGAGCAGCTTGTAGATATTTATGCCGCCCGCGAAGTGTGCGCTCTCCCTTTCGGTCAGGTCGACCGAATAGTTTGACGGCGGGCGCGGGATGAATCGGCGTTTCTTTCGGCTTTTCGAGATGTCGTAAAGGCGCGCGGTGAATCCGTCGTTTATTGATATGACAGAGAAATATGACTTTCTCAGTGACGCTTCACTGCGCTTTACGGATTCAAGCGCGAGCGCGGCCTCGCTCGTGTCCCGACCGTCGACGAAGTTTTCGCAGAGCTTTTCGATGTGTCTTTTTTCTTCTTCCACAACTTCGGAAAGCCGATTGCATTCGCGCTCGAGCTCGGTCACAAGTATATTTTCGTCAAGCTCCGGGTCGCACGTCGCGCCTTTTTTCGTCTTTTCTTTGAGCTTTGAGATAAGCACACATCCTTTCGCACGGCATTTTCGGATTATTACAGAGTTTTTGCGAGCCTGCGCGAGAGCTCGATCACGATAGCGGCACTTTGACGCGCGGCATTTGCGGCGAAGCTCGGGTAATCATCGCACGCACCGCCGTCGGCGTCGTCCGAAATCGCGCGGATGACGGCGAACGGGACGCCCGCGGCAAAAGAAACGTGTCCGACGGCTCCGCCCTCCATTTCGCAGGATACGCATCCGGAAAACGACTCGGTTATGCGCTTTTTCTCCTCTGTGCTTGCGACAAAGCGGTCGCCCGAGGCGATGGTTCCGCGAGCGGTCTTTATGCCGAGCATCGCGGCGATGTCCTCGATCTCGCGAACGGCATTTTCGTCGGCTTCAAAATAGACGCGATTTATGCCCGAGATGAGTCCGAGCTCGTCTCCGAGAGGGGTAGTGTCCATGTCGTGCTGACATACGGCGTCGGATATTGCGACATCTCCGATCGACAGCTTGTCCGTGAGCGTGCCTCCGACGCCGGTGTTGACGATAAGAGTAGGCGAATATTTTATTATCATAGCCTCCGTCGCCATGGCGGCGAAAACCTTTCCGACTCCGCAAACCGAGCATACTGCGGGATATCCGTTTAAAAATCCGCGCACGAAATGAACTCCTCCCGCCGTTTCCTCGACGGCGTCGGTCATGGCGTCGACTATCATATCCGCTTCTTTCTGCATTGCGGCAATAATTCCAAGCATATTTTTTCTCCGTTCTGCCGTCGTGTGACGGCATAAATTATTATTTTTACGCGGGGTAAGTGAATGTGAGGCTTTTGTTTTCGAGCACGGCGAGATATCGCGCCGCCTCCGCTTTCGCACTCTCGAGCGAGAGCTCACGGTAGTTTCCGCATTCGACTTCGCTTGCGCCGAACATTTCGCCGTCGTGATCGACGATCTTTTTCAGCACGTCGATCGTGACGCCGAGCACGTCCTCATTCGAGAGATCCCGCACAAGCAGATAAAATCCCGTGCGGCAGCCCATCGGGCCGTAGTAGATCACGTTTTCTCCGACTTCGGAATTTCGTATATACGTGGCAAACATATGCTCAAGCGAGTGCATCGTCAGCGTGTCGATGTAGTCACCCGCGTTCGGCGTGCGGTGGCGCATATCGTATGTGACGACGTCTCCGTCGATTCGGGAAACGTAGAGCCCGGGGGTGATCTTCGTGTGATCCACGGTGAAGCTGGTGATTTTTTTGATGTTTTCCATATTTCCTCCGACTCAGATGAGTTTGTCTTTGAGCTCTGCAAAAGAGTTTATGTAAATGTCGCTCACGCTCCGAAGTGCCTCGGCACCCTCGGGGCTTGACGAGGGATCGTCGTACACGCCGACGACCTTGAAGTGAGCCTCGCGTGCGCTTGTCGCGCCTGGAAGACCGTCCTCGAATACCGCAAGCTCGCACGGCTCGATGTCAAATCTTCGCGCGGCCTCCAAAAACACATCGGGACGCTCCTTCGACGCGCCGACCTCGCTGCATGACACGAGAAAATCCATGTATTTCATAAAGCCGAGCCGCTCCGAGACTTCAAGTGCGATCTCGGGCTCCGTCGCCGTGGCGATGCAGAGGCGAATGCCCGCCTCGTGCGCGCGTTTTACGAAATCGAGCGCGTATTCTTTCGGCTCGATCGTGTCATAGCCCTCGCGCATGGCGTCGTACATGATGCGCTCGATCTCGCTCTCGGATTGCGGCAGGTCAAAGAGACTTTTTATAAGCGCGGCGGAATCCGAGAGCGGGATATACTTCATGGCGCGCGCCGCACGTTCGGAAAAAGGAAGCGAGAATTTCTCGAAGATATCCTCGTCCATCTTCATTATCATACCCATGGAGTCGACGAGAGTGCCGTCCATGTCGAAAATATAGCCTTTCAGCAATGTTGTGTACTCCTTCGATTTTTTCTTTCTCACGGAAATTTTATCACAGCGGGAGCGTGTTGTCAATAGCGGCGTGCTTTTTCGGAATAAGTGCGGGCGAATCGGGCAATAATGGAAGCGAAAAAAGATTCGGGAGGTTTCTTCGATGATAGAATCCGATACGGTAAAGCTGCTTCGCGAGTGTGACGCGGGAATCACTATGGGGCTTGCGGCACTGCGCGACGTCACGGCATACGCGCCGAGCGGCAAGCTTTGCGAGATACTCCGCGAGAGCGAGAAAAAGCACAAGAAGCTTCGTGACGAGCTTGAGTCGGCACTCCGCGAGTGCGGAGACTCGGGAAAAAGACCTGCCGCCGTCGCGAGGGCGATGTCGAGCATCAAGACGAACATGAAGCTGACCTTCGACGCCACGGACGGCGCGTCCGCAGAGGTGATCTTCGACGGTTGCGGAATGGGAGTCAAGTCGCTCAGCCGATATTTAAACGAGTATAAGGCGGCGGACGAACACTCAAAAGCGATAGCGCGTCGTCTCATTACGCTCGAGGATGAGCTCGCGGGCGCGATGCGGGCGTATTTATGACGCTTTGAACGCTGAGACAAAAAAGTCGCGAGGCGGTGCCTCACGGCTTTTTGTCTCTTCGGACGGCAAATCATTTTCGGCATTCGACGCGCACGGCGCACGCGCGACATTTTCGCCGAATGTCGAATTATCTCGTACCGAATAAAATAATCTCATAAAAGTATTGATTTTTTTTACTTGATGAGGTATAATAAGATTGTATACATATTTGCGGACGGCATATGCCGAATTTACCGTGAGAAATGGAATCCCTACACCTTATGACCGAAAGACAATCCGTTATAAGAGATAATCTGCTCGCAGTTCGCGAGAAGATCGAAAACGCAAGTGCCCGCCGGGCAAATTCCGAGCCCGTCACACTCCTTGCCGCCACGAAGACCGTTCCCGCAGATGAGATAGTCTTCGCCGCCGACGAGCTTTCCCTCCGCGTAGCGGGAGAAAACAGAGTGCAGGAGTTTTCCGAAAAATACGATAAGGTGGTCTCTCATCTCGACGCTTACCACTTCATCGGACATCTTCAGACAAATAAAGTTCGTTCACTTGTAGGGCACTGCCCGCTGATACACTCCGTGTCGAGCATACGTCTCGCGAGAGAGATCGACCGCGTCGCCGAAAAGCTCGGCGTGACGCAGGACGTGCTCCTCGAGATAAACTGCGCACGCGAGGAGTCAAAGAGCGGCTTTCTTCCCGAGGAGCTTTCCGAAGCCGTCGCACTGTGCGAAGAGCTTTCCTCGATTAACG
>CAYWTG010000147.1:0-4355 GCA_964461155.1 uncultured Ruminococcus sp. | reverse complement strand
GGAGTATCCTTAAATCCGTCGGGCACCCAGAAGTTGATGCACGAGGGCATACCTGTCTCGCGGCCGAAATACTCGGAGATCTTTCTCGAAGCCTTGCCGTGCTCTACCCAGAAGTTTCTGATGTCATCGTTCTGATGGCTGAGCGTAAATCCGTCTGCGGACAGCGGGTGCGAAAAATATGTGGGGTTAAAGTCGAGTCCGTAGCCGTTCTCTTTCGCCCAAGATACCCAAGTCTCAAAGTGCTCGGGCTTTATCTCGTTGCGGTCGATCTTTTTGCCGCCGTTGTCGAGGTAGCAGGCGTGGATGCTGACTTTTTTCTTACCGGGGATGAGGGATGCGGCAAAATCGAAGTCTGCTTTGAGCTCATCGATCGTGCGTGCTCTTCCCGGATAGTTGCCGGTTGCCTGAATGCCACCTGTGAGAACGCCGTCGGAATTTTCAAATCCCTTTACGTCGTCGCCCTGCCAGCACTGAATCGAAACGGGAGTCTCAGCGGTCTTTGCAATCGCCGCGTCCGTGTCAACGCCGAATTCGGCGTATATTTCTCTCGCTGCCTCGTACATCTTATTTGTGTTCATTATATGTAACCTCCGCTAAATGTCAGTTTTCACCGACCAGCTTTAAAAATCTTCCGTATGCGTCATCCCAAGCATCCTTTGCGGAAGTGTCGGGAGTGTACTCTTTTACTTCAAAGGAATTTCTTACAGCCTCACGTGCCTCGAAAAGTCCGTTTATCTCGCCTGCGGCGATAGCCTGCATCGCGATGTTACCGAGAGCAGTCGCCTCAACGGGCCCCGCCACAACGGTTCTTCCGGAAGCATCTGCGGCAAACTGAGAAAGCATTTCTTCCTTTGTACCGCCGCCGACGATGTTGATCGTGGGATAGCTGCGGCCTGTCATCTGCTCGAGCTTCTCGGCAGTCCAGCGATATCTGAGCGCAAGGCTCTCGAAAATGCATCTTACGACCTCACCGGGATTCTCGGGAACGTGCTGACCGGTCGCACGGCAATATTCCTTGATACGTCCGGGCATATCTCCTGCGGGAGAGAAAAGCGCGTCGTCGGGATTGATGAGCGACTGAAGCGGTTTTGAAGCCTTAGCCATCGAAGAAAGCTCGTCGAACGAGTACTTCACGCCCTCGCGCGCCCACTGACGGCGAGACTCCTGCTCAAGCCAAAGTCCCATGATATTCTTGAGAACTCTGATTGTGCCGAAAACGCCGCCCTCGTTTGTGAAGTCATATTTAAGAGAATCTTCCGTGATAACGGGTTCCATACTCTCTATACCCATAAGCGACCATGTGCCGCTTGAGATGTAGAGGAAATCGTGATTCTTCGCGGGCACGGAAAGAACCGCACTTGCGGTGTCGTGAGATGCGACCTTTACGACACGCGCACCGGTGTGGCCTGTTTCTTCGTCAATCGTGGGAAGAAGACGTCCGAGCTCTGTTCCGGGAGATACGAGATCACAGAAAAGCGAACGCTTTATGCCGAGCTTCTCCAGAAGCTCAAACGCGAACGTGCGCTTCTTTGCGTCGAGAAGAGCACCCGTCGAAGCTATTGTGTACTCACTCTGCATCTCTCCTGTGAGAAGATAACCGAGAAGGTCGGGCATATTGAGCATCTTATCCGCGCACTCGACGAGCCACGGGCGGTCTCTGAGATCGGCTGTCATCTGATAAACCGTGTTGAAGTTCATCGACTGAATACCGGTAACGCCGTAAAGCTCGCTCCACGGCATAATATTTTTGAAAATATACTCGGGAATATCATCCGTGCGCTTGTCCCTGTAGTGATAGGGATTCGAGAGAAGTGCTCCCGAGCGGTCGATGTAGCCGTAGTCAACGCCCCATGTGTCGATACCGACGGTGTCGGCACCGCCGTGCTCAAGAGAAGACTTGAGTATTGCCTCCTTTATCTGAAAAAGAAGACGGAGCGTGTCCCACGTAAATCCGCTGTTGGTCATTACGGGATCGTTTGAAAAGCGGTGTATTTCGTTCAGCGTGATCTTGTTACCGTCGAAGGAGCCGAGGATTCCTCTGCCGCTCGAAGCTCCGAGGTCTATTGCCAGCATCTTTTTTGAAGCCATATTAGCCGTTACCTTTCTGTGATCAGCAATATCAGTTTTTATATATTATAGCAGATATCGCATTTTTTTGCAACCCATGGGTTAAATTCGGCACTCCCCACGCGTCTCGCGAGTGTGATTATTTCAGTTCAACGACCGTTACACCGTAGTCGCCCTCTCCGTACTGTCCCGCACGGAACTGCGCAACGCGGCGATCGCTTTTTAAGAATTTCCACACGGCGTTTCTGAGAGCACCCGTACCCTTGCCGTGGATGATGGTTACGCTCCTGATACCCGCGACGTTCGCTTCGTCAAGATATTTGTCGACCATAAAGCAACCGTCGTCTCCGAGCATACCGCGTATGTCGAGCTCGGGCTTGAACGCGGCCGAAACCGCAGCTCGATATGTCGAGTGAGCGTCTTTCTTCTTGGCTTTCGCGTTTTCCTCAACAAGGCGAAGATCTTTTATATTCGCTCGCGTCTTTGCCGCACCGAGTCTGAGCGAAACATTGCCGTTTTTATCGGGATCCGCAAGAAGCACTCCCGAAACCCCGAGATTCCGGTGAAGAACATTGTCACCTTTTTTCAGCGCGCGCGGCAGGACATATCCGTCATCTTCGATACGTGCGATGGGGTCGAGCTTGTCGTCATACTCGCGCACACGGCGACGTATGTCTTTCTTGGCATTTGCGACAGCTTCCGCGTCACGCGCTTTTTTCGCCGCATCGAGCTCGTTGAAGACATATTCGCTCGTCATTCTCGCGCCGTCGAGCATCTCTTTTGCCTTTGCGAGCATCTTTTCGCTGTCTGCCTTAGCGTTTTTCAGTCTGCGCTCGAGCTCGGCTTCATCGTTTTTGCGTCGACTCTCAAACTGCTCACGTGCAAGTGCGAGTTGTTCTCTTTCGCGTTCGAGCTCTCCGCGCGACGCCTCGAGCTGTTCTATAACACTTTCAAAATTACGTGAGTCATCGTCAATGTACGAGTGCGCACGCTCTACGATGTGCTCGGGAAGTCCGAGTTTTTCCGAGATCGCGAAAGCGTTTGATTTTCCGGGAGTTCCGATGATCAGACGGTATGTCGGACGAAGCGTGGAAATGTCAAATTCGCAAGACGCGTTCATCACGCCTGCCGTCTCGATGGCGTATGCTTTGAGCTCCGCATAGTGCGTGGTCGAAATGCAAAGAGCACCCGCCGCTCGCACTTCCTCGAGGATCGACATCGCAAGTGCCGCGCCCTCAACGGGATCCGTTCCCGAACCGAGCTCGTCAAACAAGACAAGAGAATCACTCGTCATCGACGAGAGCACGTTGACGATACCTTTCATATGTGACGAGAACGTCGAAAGCGACTGCTCGATGCTCTGCTCGTCACCGATCTCGGCGAATATATCGTCGAATATACAGATCACGGAGTCCTCGTCGGCGGGAACGTGAAGTCCCGACTGCGCCATTGCGGAGAACAGACCGACGGTCTTCAGCGTTACGGTTTTACCGCCGGTGTTCGGTCCTGTTATTACGAGCATACCGTAATCGCCGCCGAGTCTGACCGTGATCGGCACTACCGTTGCGGCATCAAGGAGAGGGTGACGCGCACGTTTTAACGAAAGCTCGCGCTTATCGCTTATTACAGGCGAAGTGCCCCTCATCGCAAACGAAAGCTCTGCCTTTGCAAATATCAGGTCAAGCTCGATTATATTTCTGTAGTCAAGCTTGATCGAGCCCGATATCTCTCCGACAGCGTCCGAAAGCTCGTAGAGAATACGCTCGATCTCGTGAGTCTCTCGCGCTTCGAGTGTGCGAAGTTCGTTGTTCGCCTCGACTACGGCCATGGGCTCTATAAACAGGGTCGAGCCGGACTGTGAGGTATCGTGTATAAGTCCTTTTACCTCATTTTTATACTCGCTTTTAACGGGAATAACAAATCTGCCGCCGCGCGTCGTTACGATATTCTCTTGCAAATACTTTGCATCTCCCGCAACGTATTTTTGAAGCATATCGCGTATTTTTGTATTGGTACGCCTGATGCTTCTTCGGATATCCGCAAGCTCAGGCGAAGCGTTGTCGTCCATTGTGTCTTCGGACACGATAGATGAAAATATTCTGTCCTCGAGCTGTCTGTTCGGTATGAGACGCTCGAATATTTCATAGAGCTTGTCGTCATCTCCCACGGGGAGCATATACGACGACAGGCGTCTGGCGCATCTGAGCACCTCGCCGATGTGAAGCAAGTCTCTCATCGACAGCGACGCACCCTTTGAGGCGCGTTCACAGGGTGATATTACATCAAAT
>CAYWTG010000146.1:0-4390 GCA_964461155.1 uncultured Ruminococcus sp. | reverse complement strand
AAAGAGAAAGAAGAAGTCTGAAGCTGCAAGAAAGCGCAAGTACAAGTAATATTGTCTTCCGAGTCGGTGCCGAATGTCGGCACCGACTTTTGCACTTAATAGGGACGTGGCGTCACATTTCGCACATCTCGAGTATTATCTGCGAGATGGAAAGCGTGGCAAAAATTTAGGGGTTACATTTTCGCCTCCGACGGCTTATAATAATAGTAAGGCGCGTCGGCAGGCGTATTTTATTTCCGCCGACATGACCGAAAGTAAATCGGTAGGGAACGGTAGGTTAAATGGAGCTGATAGTTATAAGCCGAACGAAGCTGAAGATAATGCTCTCGGCTGAAGATATGAAACGACTTGACTTTGATCCATGCGCAGGCGGCGATCCGGCCGGCAGAAGTGCGTTCGGAAATATACTTAAAGAAGCTCGCGACAGATGCGGATTCGATGCCGTGGGCGAGAGGGTCTTCGTGCAGTATTATCCCGAAAAGCACGGCGGGTGCGAAATGTTTGTGACAAAGCTCACGCGAGATGTGACGCCGCACTCGCCGCAAACGTCACCGCGGGAGGCCTACATAGTCTACGGCTTTTCAAATTTTGAGGAGATTCTCGCACTGTGCGCTCGTTTAAAGCTCGGGGACGACGTGCGGGAGAGCGAGCTTTTTGTCGTGGAAGAAAATAAGCGCAAGTATTTTTTGACGCTCGAGCGCGAGTGCCCGCTTGCGGGAGAATACGGCGGCGTAAAGCTCGGACGCGGTGCTGTGAGCTATATATCGGAGCACGGGAGGCGTGTTTGTACCGACGCTGTGAACAATCTCGCCGAATTTCACTGAAAAATGTCGCGTATTATTAAAAAATTAATAAAATGTTGTTGGATTCGTGAATGGTTTGTGATATCATTAAAGAGCGATTAACTTCAATAAAGAAACGGAGAGCAAAAAATGAAAAAACTGATCGCATTGGCACTTGCGGGCGTGATGACACTGACGACGCTCGTCGGCACGGTTTCCGCAGAGGAAAAAATGCCGTTCAAGGACGTGAAAGAGAAAGCTTGGTACTATCCCGCAGTAAAGACCGTGTGGGAAGAGGGCATTATGGAGGGCATGACGAAGACGACGTTCGAACCGAACATTGCCATGACTCGTGCGCAGCTTGTCACGATGCTTTACAGACTGTCGGGAGCTGAGGAAACAGGCCTCGGTTCGACGCTCACTTTCACCGACACGAAGAAGAACACCTGGTATTCCAACTACATCGGCTGGGCAGTAAAAGAGTCGATCGTCACGGGATATCCCGACAACACCTTTAAGCCCGACGCACCGATCCTCCGTCAGGAGCTCTCGAAGCTCATTTCGGAGTACATCACACGCGCAAAGCTCGACGTGCATGAAAAAGTTCTCGCGGAGAGCTTCGCGGATGCAGATACTCATCAGAAGTGGGCACGCGAGTATATCGAGGATCTTCGCGCACGCGGCATCGTCGGCGGTGACGAGAACGGTAACTTCAATCCGAAATCCACCGCAACGAGAGCCGAGGTCGCGATGATAATCTCGCGAATCATCCCCGATGAGGCGGTGACACCCGACCCGGATCCCGAGCCGACTCCCGATCCGGAACCGGACAACACTCTCATAAACGTATATCCCGACAACAGCTGGAAAGATATCGCCGCTCCCGCAGATGACCCGACGCCCGAAAATATCGGCGCGTCTTACACAGATGACGAGATCGGCGTGATGATCTCCGAAGCTATCCGTGTCGACGACAACGGCGACGCAAGCGACACAAAGGTAACGTGGATCGGCACTCACGGCGGTCACGAGGTCAAGGTCGTCCGCTCGAGATACGGTACATTCGCGGTATTTGTGACCGATGATAACACAGAAGGAACAAGACCCGATGACGAGATGTCGTTCTTCGAGATCACCTCGAACGGTTGCCGCAGAATTTTCATCGACAATTTCGAGCATTCACAGGGAAGCTGTGTACCGAACGTCTTGCAGGGCCCCGACGGCAAGATCTACATCATCCTCATGAACAACGGCTGGAGCTTCGCACGACTCACGCTTTACACCTACGACGCGAAGACCGACACATACACAAAGGACGTTCAGACTCGCGCATTCGACGTGCCCGGCAATCAGTGCCACGGCTACGGCTACACTCAGGCGGTGATCGATAATCACAACGGCAAGATCTACGCCATCTTCAACGGCGGCGATATTCCCGGATATGTTGCATGGTTCATCTACGACATGGAAAGCGGTAAGTGGGACACCGAGTGCTTCACCGTCCAGTTTGACTGGCGAATCGCTTACGATAACGCGTATCCGGACGGAAACGGCGGATTCTTCTTTGTCGCACAGAGATGTGCACTCGTAGCCGAGCTCGGAAAGCTCCTCGGCGTCGATTTCAGACAGCAGACCGGCTACATCTGGGACGCGCTCATCCTCGTACACGTCGCAGACCCCCGAAAAGAAGAGTACACGATGAAGTACATCTTTGAGCCCGAGTACAGCACGACGGACGAGGGTGTTCGCGGATATTCCGCGACAAACTACGGCACGGGCGCATCTAACCTCGATACAAACGGTAACCTCCATGTCGTATATACCGCAAGCGTCGGTACAAATGTCGACCTGCGCTATGCCGTATACGACAATAATCTCAACGAGATAAGAAACTCCACGCTCAAGCTTTCAAAGTCTAAGGAGTACACCCCGGCGATCGGAGAAAACAAGAACGGCGAAGTTTTCATTATCGCACTCGACAAGGCGGTCAGAGAAGATGTGACCACTCTCGAGGTTTGGAAAGTCACCGAGAACGTAAATGTTGTTAAAAAGGTTTGCGGTCCTCAGCTTGTGACCGTTCGCGGCCGCGACGGCGAGACGATGGGACGCGCGACCAAAATTATCGCGGGAAGCATCAGAAACGGCTCGGATATCGACGGTTATGTTCCGATACTCATGTATGCCGAGGATGAAAATAAGCTTCAGGATTACTACTACTTCTGCGTAAAACTCCCCGACTGAATCACGACAAAGCTTAAATAATTTTTTGTTGACTTCTGCGTTAATGTGTGATATCATTAAAGAGCGATTAACTTCAATAAAGAAACGGAGAGCAAAAAATGAAAAAACTGATCGCATTGGCACTTGCGGGCGTGATGACACTGACGACGCTCGTCGGCACGGTTTCCGCAGAGGAAAAAATGCCGTTCAAGGACGTGAAAGAGAAAGCTTGGTACTATCCCGCAGTAAAGACCGTGTGGGAAGAGGGCATTATGGAGGGCATGACGAAGACGACGTTCGAACCGAACATTGCCATGACTCGTGCGCAGCTTGTCACGATGCTTTACAGACTGTCGGGAGCTGAGGAAACAGGCCTCGGTTCGACGCTCACTTTCACCGACACGAAGAAGAACACCTGGTATTCCAACTACATCGGCTGGGCAGTAAAAGAGTCGATCGTCACGGGATATCCCGACAACACCTTTAAGCCCGACGCACCGATCCTCCGTCAGGAGCTCTCGAAGCTCATTTCGGAGTACATCACACGCGCAAAGCTCGACGTGCATGAAAAAGTTCTCGCGGAGAGCTTCGCGGATGCAGATACTCATCAGAAGTGGGCACGCGAGTATATCGAGGATCTTCGCGCACGCGGCATCGTCGGCGGTGACGAGAACGGTAACTTCAATCCGAAATCCACCGCAACGAGAGCCGAGGTCGCGATGATAATCTCGCGAATCATCCCCGATGAGGCGGTGACACCCGACCCGGATCCCGAGCCGACTCCCGATCCGGAACCGGACAACACTCTCATAAACGTATATCCCGACAACAGCTGGAAAGATATCGCCGCTCCCGCAGATGACCCGACGCCCGAAAATATCGGCGCGTCTTACACAGATGACGAGATCGGCGTGATGATCTCCGAGGCCGTTCGCGTCGATAACGGCGGCGACGACAGCGAGTCGAAGATCTGCGGCACAGGTACTCACGGCGGCCACGAGGTCAAGGTCGTCCGCACAAGATACGGCACATTCGCCGTGTTCGTGACTGCGGATATCAACGAAGACGACAGAAGCCTCGACGAGATGACATTCTTCGAGATCACCTCAAACGGTGCTCGCCGCATATTTAAGGATGATTTCAACCACTCGAACGGAAGCTGTGTGCCGAACGTGCTTCAGGGAACGGACGGTAAGATCTACATCATTCTCATGAACGAGTCCGGCTCCGCGCGACTCACACTTTACACCTACGACGCGAAGAGTGACACATACACAAAGGATGTCCAGACCCGCGCGTTTGATGTTCCCGCAAATCAGTGCCACGGCTACGGCTACACTCAGGCGGTGCTTGATAATCACAACGGCAAGATCTACGCCATCTTCAAC
>CAYWTG010000145.1:0-4395 GCA_964461155.1 uncultured Ruminococcus sp. | reverse complement strand
CCATCACCCGAGGCGTTAATATAGATCTCTCCCGAGTTTATAACGATGCTTCCGTTTGAGCTTGCCATGCCGCCGTGTCCGAAACGGCCGTCGCGACCGCCGTCTCCGCTCGAGTCCGCGCCGCCTGCGGCATTTATGCCGTCGTCATCGGAAATAATATTAAATTTGCCGCCGTCGATGACGATGTGAAGTGCCTCGAGCCCCTCGTAAGACTCGGAGATCTCGATCTCGCCGTCACTTATCGTGAGATTTTCATCGGCGTGCACGCCGTCGTCGCCCGTCGCAAGCTTAAACTTGCCGCCGCTTATCGTAACAGACGAGTTCGAGTGGACAGAGTCGTCGGCACAGTCGAGGTTAAACTCCCCGGAATATATCGTAAGATCTCCGCCCGCCTTGATGCCTTTCATAGAAGTCGAGTCGCTCTCGTCGGACGCATTTTCGCCGCTACCGTCGTCGAGCATTCCGCCACCCATACCGTCAGGCCTGCCCTGCATATTGCCCGGATTGAAATCGCCCATGCCATCGGGCAGTTCATCGGGTAAATCTTCCGGTATATTGTCCGGCATACCATCGGGCTCATTGCTCGGCATATCACCCGGTGCAAAATCGCCCATATTGTCGGGTAAATCGTCGGGCACGTTGCCGGGCATTCCGCTCGGCACTTCGCCGCCTGCGCCGTCCGGTGCATTCTCGGGCGTCATGTCGCCAGGCTTAAAATCATCTCTTATGGCGTCGCCCTTGCCTCCGTGAAAACCTCCGAACGCGCCGTCGAAACGGCCGTAAAAATCGCTCGACTCTTTTTCACCCATCTCGGCACCGCCGCCCGCGTTTATGTTGAAAACTCCATCCGAAATATCGATATATGCACTCGCCGAAATTCCGTCACCCTCGCTTGTGAGCGCGAAATCTCCGTCCGCGATATAAATAAATCCGAGTTCATCGTCGTCCTTGTTCTCGGCGTGCAGCGCGTCTTTCCCGGATGTGATCTCGAGATTTGCCGTGAGTATTCTGATGCTGTCGTTTGCGTTTATCCCGTGAGAGGCCGAGCTCACCCTTAACGTGCCCGAAACTATCGCCAAATCATCTTTCGCAACGATGCCGTGACCTGCGGGTGAAACGATCTCAAGCAGACCCGTGCCGTTAAATGTTATATCGTCCTTTGCAAACAGCGCGCCGTCGGTGCCGTCTTCGTCTTCTTCAAAGCTCCCGCCGTTTGAAAGCGAGTTTTCGCTGCCCTCGGCAAGAGTGAAGACAACTTTATCGGCGGCGCGGACGGAAATCGCCGCCGAAGTCGAGCTTGTGATATGCACGCCGTCAAGCACGATCTGCAATTTCTCGTCCTTCGGCGCATCGACAGTCACGCAACCGTCGTCGAGAGTACCTCTTAAAATGTAAGTGCCTGCCGAATTCAGCGTGACGGTTGCATTTTCCACGCTTGCCGAAGAATCCGACAAGGTGATCTTATCCCCGTCGAATGTTATAACCGTCGCGTCATCCTCGCTGTACGAGCTGTCAAGATCACGCTTTGAAAACATATCATCGGCATTTGCCGATTTATTCTCATCCGTGTCCTGCGTGTCACCGTGCTCGGCACATCCGACCAGCGTCACGAGCACAAACAAGGCCAAAATCAAAGATAGAAAGCGTTTCATCACACACCTCCGCATTGTCTGTTCTTTCTTACGCAGACTATTATATCACCTTGCTGTGTACGATACAATGATGAGCGTCTGGTATTTTTATGAAATCTGTGTGACGACATTTTTTCACATTTATCCGCAAAAAAAGCCGCACCGACTAAAGCGTCGATACGACTTTTTTCTTATATGAGCTTTGCCATATCAGGGAAAGGCGAAAGGCTTCGCTTGAGTATTCCGTTCATGTACGCTATCGCCGTGCCGTAGTTTGTAAACGGCACACCGGCGTCCTCGGCACATCTTGCCCTGTATGCGACCTCGCGCTCACCGAGCATACATCCGCCGCAGTGAATGACGAGGTCATATCCGTCGAGGTTTTCGGGAAAATCACCGCCTGAGGTGAAGTCGAAGACAAGTCCGTCGTGTCCCGTGTAGCGTCTGAGCCATGCGGGAAGCTTCACCGTGCCGATGTCCTCGCACTGTCTGTGATGCGTGCATCCCTCGCTTATGAGCACCCTACTGTTCTCGCCGAGTTGCTCTATCGCGCACGCGCCGCGCACCGCCGTTTCAAGCATTCCTTTGTATGCCGCCATTAGAATGGAAAACGATGTGAGCGGCACATCCTGCGGCACGATATCTTTCACTTTACCGAACGCTTGGCTGTCCGTTATGACGAGCTTCGGCTTTTCGGCAAGCGCAGAAAGCATCTTGGGTAGCTCTTCGGTCTGCGCTGTCATACATATCGCGTGCGAATCGAGGATGTCGCGCGTCGTCTGAACCTGCGGGAGTATCATTCGTCCCTTTGGTGCGGAAGCGTCGATCGGCGTGACGAGGATCACGACGTCACCTTCATTTAGGCGGTCGCCGATTATGCGCTTTTCAGCACCCTCCGTCGCCGCCGCACGAACGATTGCCTCCTTTAGTTCGACAATGCCCTCTCCGCTGTGCGCCGAGGCGTAGAGCACGTCGTCGCGCGACCTCTCGTTTACGAGATCGCTTTTATTATACACCGTCACGCACGGCACACCTTTTTTCAGGCACAGCTCGGTGAGAGCTTTCTCGCTCTCGTCGGCTCCCGTCACAGCGTCGACCACAACCACCGCGATGTCGCATTTGTTTAGCATTCTGTAGCTTCGCTTCACGCGCAGGCGTCCGATGTCTCCGTCATCGTCGATACCCGGCGTGTCGATTATGAGCACAGGGCCTATCGGCAAAAGCTCCATCGCCTTTGTCACGGGGTCCGTCGTCGTTCCGAGCACGTCGGAGACGATCGAAACATCCTGACCCGTGACCGCGTTCACAATGCTCGATTTTCCCGCGTTGCGCTTGCCGAAAAATCCGATGTGCACACGCGAGGCGTTCGGTGTTTTATTAAGTTCCGCCATCTTTAGATCCTCAGAATCTGAAGTCGCGCTTGCCCGACGCGATGTCGGCGATGTGCGCCTCGCAGATATTTCTTATTTTTTCGGTCGGGATGTTTTTAAGCTCGCTCTTTATCATATCATCGCCAATGACGCGCGTTTCCTCGCTCGCGTAGTCCTCGAGGAACTCCTTGAGCGTCATGAGCGCGTTCGGATGACAGCAGTCATGTATCTTTCCGCTCTTTAAGAGACTCATAAATCTGTCTCCCGTTCTGCCCTCTCTGTAGCAAGCCGTGCAGAACGACGGGATAAATCCGCTCTCCATGAGCCAACGAACGACTTCGTCGAGCGTTCTCTGGTCGGAAACGTCGAACTGCTCGGTGTCTGTCGGACGAACTTCATCCGTGTAGCCGCCGACGGATGTTCTCGACGCGCCGCTTATCTGGGATATACCGAGCTCGAGCAGTCTCGCGCGGACAGCCTGACTCTCGCGAGTCGAGATGATCATTCCGGTGTACGGCACGGAAATGCGGATGAGTGCGCAGAGCTTTGCGAAAATGTCATCGCTGATTCCGTTATCGAACGTGTCGGGGTCGATATCGTCGGCACGCTTGATTCTGGGCATACTTATGGTGTGCGGACCGACGCCGTGTACGGCTTCAAGATGCTCCGCGTGCATGAGAAGTCCCGCAAGCTCGTATCTGTAGAGCTCAAGGCCGAACAGAACGCCGAGACCTACATCGTCGATCCCGCCCTCCATCGCGCGATCCATCGCTTCTGTGTGATATGCGTAGTTGTGCTTGGGTCCCGTGGGATGAAGCTTCTCGTAGGACTCCTTGTGATATGTCTCCTGGAAGAGGATATACGTACCGATTCCCGCGTCTTTGAGCTTTCTGTAGTTTTCGACCGTCGTCGCGGCGATATTGACGTTTACGCGACGAATGGCTCCGTTTTTGTGCTTTATCGAATAAATCGTGTCAATACATTCGAGAATATACTCGATGGGATTGTTAACGGGATCCTCGCCCGCCTCAATGGCGAGTCTCTTGTGACCCATATCCTGAAGTGCTATGACCTCTGCCTTGACTTCCTCTTGAGTGAGCTTCTTTCTCTTGATATGGCAGTTCTGACGGTGATACGGACAGTATACGCATCCGTTTACGCAATAGTTCGACAGGTAAAGCGGTGCGAACATGACAATACGGTTACCGTAGAAATCCTTTTTGATCTGACGCGCGAGAGCGAACATCTCCTCAGTCACAGCCTCATCCTCGCAGGCAAGAAGCACGGACGCCTCGCGATGGCTAAGTCCGCGACGCTCAGCGGCATGGTCGAGGATCTTGCGGATGAGCTCCTTGTTGTCGCGATTCTCGTCGGCATAACGGAGCGTGTCGAGT
>CAYWTG010000144.1:0-4399 GCA_964461155.1 uncultured Ruminococcus sp. | reverse complement strand
TCAATATCCGTCGCCGAAGCGATGTGCGACGCGCAACGCTGACAGATATTGAGCTCGACCGAGCGCACCTTGCATCCGATATTCTCCTTGACGATCTGCTCGAGAGCTTTTCCAGTTCCCGCGAGGTATTTGTGACCGAAAACGTCGGCCGCGCCGCTCTGTGTTCCCTCACCGACATATCGTCCGTCGGCAAAGCGCACGCCCTCTGAAACCGCGATGACGACGGCGGGCTTTTCAGCAAGTGCCGCTCTCACGTCATCGAGGAAGTTTTCCGTGTCGAAAACTCTTTCGGGGAGATAAACATAATCCGGTTCAACTCCGCAAACTCTGCTCGTAACTGCGGCAGATGCCGTGAGCCAGCCCGCGTCGCGTCCCATGATCTCGACTATCGTGACCGCGGGGATCTTGTAAACCGAGCAGTCGCGGATGATCTCCTGCATCGTTGCGGCGATGTACTTCGCGGCAGAACCGAAGCCGGGTGTGTGATCCGTGCCGACAAGGTCGTTGTCGATCGTCTTCGGCACGCCGACACAGCGCATCTCATAGTCCGATGTCGAGAGATACTCCGTCAGCTTTGCGACGGTGTCCATAGAGTCGTTTCCGCCGATGTAGAAGAAATAGCGAATGTTGTGACGCTTGAAGATTTCGATGAGATTTTCAAAAAATGCGGGATCGTCGGCAGGGCGGGGGAGTTTTTTTCTGCACGAACCGAGCGCGGCAGCGGGAGTCTGCTTTAAAAGCGCGAAGCGTTCTTCGCTGAAAGCGTCGCCTTTTCCGAAAATTTCGCCGAGATCGACGAGATTTTCCTCAAGAAGTCCCTCAACTCCGTTTCTCATTCCGTAAAGTGTGTCGACGGCGTCACTGCACTCGCAGAGAGCACCCTTAATAACTCCCGCAAGCGTTGCGTTAATAGCCGCAGTCGGCCCGCCGGACTGTCCGACGACCGCGTTTCCTCTTAAAATTGCCATTATCTATTTCCTTTCAAATACTGTATATTTTCGTGATACTGTATATTTTCGTGAGAGGTGATCATCCGAGATTTGCCGAGCCGCCGCGCGAGAGCAGACGCGCAACTTCCGCGCCGTCGAGCTTCTGAACGGACGTGTCGTGTGTAAGCGCGAGATATGCCGCGACACCTGCCGCCTCGCCGAGCTGATTGAGATTTACCATAACACGCAGAGCTCCGTACGCGACGGGATCCGCGTCGATCATGCGTCCGACGGCGATCATGTTCTTGCAGTCGCGCTGAACGAGCGTGCGGAAAGGCAGACGATAATATGTCGGCATTTCGACATCGGTCGGAAGTCCGTGCTCCTCGCGCCAGTTTCCGTGGAAGTGCTGTCCGTACGGATCCATGCGGAAGTATGTGCCGTCGAGGTACATGAACATCGTTCCGTCAACTTCGTTTTGCACGTCGCCCGAGTACGATCCGTTAAGGATGCAGTCGTCGTATTCACGCCCGGTGAACATATCGATAAAGTTTGCGCTGCATTTCGTTTTGTAGTGATATGTGTCTCTGATACCCACGTGCGAGCAGTCGGCGATGAGCGAATAATTTTCCGACGGATCACCGTATTTGCGGAGAACACGGCAGAGCTTTCGCATCTTTTCGCGTCCGACGATCTCGGCACGCGTCAGGTCGTCGGCGTCTGCGCACTGTACGTAAAACACGTGAGAGTCGACGCGCATCGTAATGTTGTTAAGTCCCGCGACAGCCCCCGACCATCCGTGATCCTGCTCAACGTCGAACTCCTCGCGATGCGCGTTGAGAAGCGTTATCGCGTCCATGTCGATATGCTTTCCCGTAGTCGGGTCGATCACACCCGAGCGGCCTTGGAGGTAGAACACATACGACGGCGGCTGAAGCTTGCCGTTCGTGTAACGCTCCGCACCGATATCTCGACAAAGGTCGCCGTCGCCCGTAGCGTCGATGAAGAATCGCGCCTTTATCGCGCCGCGTCCGTCTTTGTTTTCGACAAATATCGCGCGAATGCTGTTATCCTCAGCCGACAGCCCCGCGTAAAATGTGTGGAAGTAGATTTTAATCCCCTCGCGGCGGCAGAGCTCATCAAGAGCGCATTTCATTTCCACGGGGTTGAAAAAGTGTGTGTTGGCGGAGTCCACGCGAATATCGGTCGACGGGACCATGCCGAGTGTCTCCTCGGTCAGGCCCGAGATGATCTGACGCTTTTTGTCCGTTGAATACAGCGAATGCCAAACGGTCATAAGTCCGTTTGTGGCGTTGCCTCCGAAGCAGTTCGTTTTCTCGATGATAACAACTTTCGCGCCGAGTCTCGCGGCACGTACAGCGGCAAAAACTCCCGTAGCCGAGCCACCGACGACGCAAAGATCGGCCTCATAAATGACAGGCGTTTCTTTCTGCTTTTCCGATAAATATGTCATATCGTTATCCTTTGCCGAAGCCATATTTGCACAATTTGTGTATCATACTTATATTACAATATATTGAGCAGAACTGCGTCCACTATCGTATTATAATTACTCCACTTTTGTATTTGCGGGAAAAAGTCGCGAATAATATCGTTTACCGCTTGACAAAATAAGCGGTAAGAGATACAATGAATATACCCCCGAGGGGTATAAACAAATATGATCTTGCTTGAAGAGGAGTTTTGAATTCGTGAAAAACTGCTGTTGCGGTGAGAAAACCACCGTGCGTGACGACGAAACCAAGAAGAAGCTTATAAACAGGCTTTCTCGCATAGAGGGGCAGATACGCGGAATACGCGCCATGGTCGAGCGTGATGCGTATTGCACGGACATTTTGACGCAGTCCGCGGCCGTGAATGCCGCCGTCAGCTCGTTTAATCGAGAGATACTGCGTCGGCATATAAACGGCTGTGTCGCCGACGGCATTCGAGAGGGCGACGATGATGTCGTGGGTGAGCTTTGCGATATACTCACAAAGCTTATGCCGTGATAAATTACGGGAGGCGGACTGTATATGGAAAAATACAAAGTTACCGGAATGACTTGCGCGGCGTGCTCGGCACGTGTTGAAAAAGCGATTCGCTCAGTGGACGGCGTGCGCGATTGCAGTGTGAATCTTTTGACGGGAGATGCGCTTGTCGACGGCGGACGCGAGGATGATGTGCTCGCCGCCGTTCGTCACGCGGGATACGGCATCGAACAGAGCGGCAAAGATGCAAAAACGGGCGCGACACCGAACGACGCGTCTGCGGAGAAGAAAAAGCTGACCGCACGGCTTATCGTGTCGCTTATATTCCTTTGCGTGCTCATGTATATCTCAATGGGGCACACAATGCTCGGATTTCCTCTGCCGACATCACTCGAAAGTTGCCCCTCGGCGACGGCCTTGTGTGAGCTTTTGCTCTCTGTGTGCGTGCTTATCATAAATCAGAGGTTTTTCATAAGCGGTGCCCGTGCGCTCGTTCGCCGCTCGCCGAATATGGACACGCTTGTCGCGCTCGGCTCGGGTGTGTCGTTTGCTTACAGCTGTTATTTGCTCTTTTCGATGATCTTTGCCGAGAGCGCGGGAGATATCGCGACTGCGCATTCCTTGCTCCATGAGCTTTATTTCGAGGCGGCGGCGATGATCGTGACGCTGATCACGGTTGGCAAACTTCTCGAATCTGGTGCGAAAGGCAAAACCACGGATGCGCTTCGTGAGCTTGCAAATCTCGCGCCTAAAAACGCGGTTGTGCTTCGCGACGGCGCGGAGATAACGCTTCCGATCGACGAGCTTCGCGTCGGGGACGAGTTTGTCGTGCGCCCGGGCGGCAGTGTGCCCGCAGACGGCGTGATAATCGATGGCGAGTGCGCCGTTGACGAATCCGCACTCACGGGTGAAAGCATACCTGTTGACAAGGCGGTCGGCGACAGAGTCACGGCGTCGAGCATCAATATGTCGGGACGCATCGTTTGTCGCGCACTTTCGGTCGGCGAGGACACGACCCTTGCTCAGATAATCAAAACAGTGACGGACGCTGGAGCGACAAAAGCACCGATAGCACGCATGGCCGATAAAATATCGGGCATATTCGTGCCCGCCGTCCTTTCAGTCTCGCTTGTGACGTTTATCGCTTGGTTTGCGATATCGAAAGACGTAACGCTCTCGATCGAACGTGCGATATCGGTGCTCGTTATAAGCTGTCCGTGTGCACTCGGACTTGCGACCCCCGTTGCAGTCATGGTCGGAAGCGGAGTCGGCGCACGACGCGGCATACTTTTCAAGACCGCCGCCGCGCTCGAGAGTGCGGGCAGGATCAGAACCGTCGCTCTCGACAAAACGGGAACCGTTACGGAGGGAGTGCCGCGCGTGACGGATATTATCCCCGCAGATGGCGTGACGGAAGACGAGCTTCTCTCGTGCGCCGTGTCGCTTGAGGCGGGAAGTGAGCATCCGCTCGCCTCTGCC
>CAYWTG010000143.1:0-4428 GCA_964461155.1 uncultured Ruminococcus sp. | reverse complement strand
GTGCCTCGCCGAGGTTTTGTAACGGAGGGATTTATGAAAATACTCGGCACATTCGTAATGCCGTGCGCACTCATCTTCGCGGGGATCGTGCTCGGGGTGAAAATACGCCTTTTCCGGATCCTGTCGCCGCGTCATTTTTTTCGAGTGCTGAAAGAGAGCGCGTCGACTGACGGCACGTCTCCGCTCAAGGCGATGTGTACGGCTCTCGCGGGAACTCTCGGCGTCGGAAATATCGCGGGAGTCGCCACGGCTATCACGGCGGGCGGTGCGGGGGCTGTCATGTGGATGTGGATTGGAAGCGCGCTTTCGATGAGCGTGAAATACGCCGAGGTCGCGCTTGCCGTAAAGTATCGTCACCGCAAAGGCGGTCATTACTACGGCGGCTCGATGTACACCGTTCGCGACGGGCTTCCCAAATACACATCACCTCGCGTCGCCTCGTTTCTCGGCGGCGTCTTCGCGATCTTTTGCATCGCAAACTCGCTCCTTATGGGAAATATCGTTCAGACGAGTGCCGCTTGCTCCGTTTTCGACATTCCGAGCTTTACCATATGTATTTTCTTTGCCGCGCTCGCTCTTTTTCTCGCGCTGTGCCCGTCGACGCGGCTATATGACATCACATATGCCGCCATTCCCCTGCTCTCGGGAGTGTACGCCCTCTTCTCGCTGTGCGTAATAGTTCCGAATTTCGCTTGCGTTGGGCGGTGTCTTAAAGCCGTCGTCCTCGAAGCTTTCGCGCTTCGCCCCGCCGTCGCGGGTGCTGCGGGATTCGGGATGAGCCGCGCTGTCAGATACGGAATAACGAGGGGGATCTTCTCGAACGAGGCCGGTTGCGGCACGTCGCCGACAGCCCACGCCGCGGCAGACACGCCGAGCCCGCATCATCAAGGATGCTTCGGCATCTTCGAGGTCATCGCCGACACACCCATTCTGTGCACGATGACGGCACTTGTCATCCTGATCGCCGAAGAAAAATATCCCGACGTAATGGCCGCTTACGACGGAGTTCCTCTTGTGCTCGCCGCGTTTGAGTCTGTACTCGGACACGCCGCGTCGTTTATTATCGGGATATCGGTAATTTTCTTCGCGCTCGCCACCATCGCCGCACAGCTTCTTTACGGAAAAGTCGCCGTCGGATATTTTTCGCAAACGAAAGCCCTGTCATACGCGTTTGTAATATCGTTTGTCCTCTGCTGCGCGGTCGCCGCATATATTCCGCAGGCGTCCATGTGGTACGCCGCCGACGCGACGATCACGCTGATGACGCTCACGAATGTCTCGGTTTTGCTTGTGATGCGCCGTGAGGTCAAAAATATCCGTCTCGAATTTTCAGCCGAACGTGACAAAATTCGGCAGATGTATTGTAATAATCGAAACAATGTGCTATAATAAAAATAATTAAACGTACGTTGTGCATTTTTACTGTAATACACCGTGATTTGAGAGGAGGCGGCAAATATGTACACCGACGAGGACGCGTATAAACTGTACATAAACGGAGACGAAAGCGCGGCCGCTATTCTTGTGGAGCGGTACGGTGACGCGCTCACAAAGTACATAGACCGCTACACCCACAACTCGGCGGATGCGGAAGATCTCATGATCGAGTCTTTCACCAGACTTTTCGCGAAAGATCGTCCGATACGAATGCAGAGCGGAATGTTCAAAGCTTATCTTTACAAAACGGCTCGTAATCTGGCTCTCCGTCACGCCTCGCGCCGTCGACTGAGCATTCTCTCGACAGACGACGTTGATTTCGAGATTGCAGGTGACGACAGCGCACATCTCGAGGTCTTTCGCGACGAACGCGACACCATGCTCGCGTCGGCTATGGATAAGTTAAAAAACGAATATCGCGAGACCCTGTATCTCGTGTATTTCGAGGAGATGAGCTACCGCGACGCCGCACGCGTCATGCACCGCAGCGAATCTCAGTTTACAAAGCTCGTCTACCGCGGAAAGCAAAATCTCAAAACATTACTCGAAAAGGAGGGCTTTGACCATGCGTACGAATGAAGAACGCACCGAACTGATCCTTTCAAAAACCAAAGCGTTGAAAGCGCGCCGTCAAAAAAGACGCACCGCCATTCTTCACTCCTCGCTTTCGGTCATCTCGCTTGCCGTCATAACAGCCGTAGCTGTCCATCTCCCGCAAGTCGACGTCATTCTCAGCCCGAATGCTCCCGATAGCGGAGTCGCTACGATCCTCGGACAAAACAATTCCGTCGGATATATCCTCATGGGCATCTTCTCGTTTTTACTCGGCGTCTGTCTGACGCTTCTCCTCTCGCGCTTCAACCATCGCAAGAACCGCAGCGACGGCTCGGAGGACAATAATGAACTTTGAGATCATCGATAATGTTTTTCAGATAATACTCCTGCTCATCTGCGGTATTGTGTCGATGTTTTTCGCAGTAACGCACCGCTCGCGCCTCATTCTGATACTGTCGCTCTTTTACACCTGCTTCGCGATAGGAACGCTTTACTTTGTTCTTCACATTTTCATTACGGGAATGGCCCCGCAAATATTCTACGTTTCAGAAATATCGTGGATCGCGTCGTATGCTTTTCTGCTGTCATTCCAGATACTCCGCTCCGATGGAATGAAGATCACCTTTTCGCCGATAGCGGCTGTGCTTACTTTCGCTTATGTTGCCATCGCGCTTGAGCGTCAGTTCATGCTGTACGTAACACCGCTCTTTGTTCTCGCCGTGGGATCTGCGCTTTATCTGTCGCTTTACAGACTCATAAAACATCGCAAAAATCGCGCACTTGACGTGTGCATGGTGATCTGCCTTTATTTGCAGTTCTCACTTTATATGTCATCACTCTTCATCAGAGATTTTGATAACTTCAATCTCTACTTCGCGATAGATTTTGCGCTGTCGGCATCACTTGCCGCGCTTCTGCCGCTGTCAATTCGGGAGGTGCTCGAAAAATGACGTATATCGAGAACATTTTCATCTGTCTTGCCGTTCCGCTGATGCTCGCGCTGTTTTTCACGTCGGGAAACGTGCGCCTCTTTATCACGTTCATAATCGTCGGCATGGGCGTCTGCCTTTTGTCCGCTTATATCACGGGATTTGCGATGAGCCGGTACGGCACGAGTCAAACGATCGTCGCTATCGAGATCTCACCGGTTGTCGAAGAGGTAATGAAGCTTCTGCCGATCTTGTTTTATCTGCTCGTGCTCGAGCCTCACCCGCGACGCTTGCCAATCGCGGCAATTTCCGTCGCCGTAGGCTTTGCGACGCTTGAAAACGTGTGCTATCTCACGGAAAACGGCGTAGCGAACTTCTACTATCTCCTCATTCGGGGAATGTCTGCGGGCGCGCTCCACATCCTCTGCGGAATAATCTGCGGATTCGGTATTTCTTACGTGTTCAGGCACAGCTGGCTGAAGCTAACTGGCACGGTCGGAATACTCGGATTCTGCTCGGGATTTCACGCGATATACAATCTGCTCATCACGGCAGACGGCGTGTGGAAAGCCGCGGGATGCGTGTTCCCGTCACTGCTCATCGTGTGTCTGTTTTTCGCAAGAAAGCTCCTACCGCATTTCCGAACCATGTTAAAAGAATAAATCTCCTCCGTCCGAACGAGACCGTGCACGTTTCGTTCGGACTTTTTTTATTAAAAAATTTCAAAATAGGTGGAAGTTTTTCCGAAATCAGGTATTATATATAGTAGAGACAAAACACAAGAAAGCTAAACGACATGAGGTACACGGTGTGACCTGCAAAACCGAAGAACGGTTGCAAGAAATAAGCTACAGAGTCCGCAAACGGCGCGCCAGACGCGAAAAACGCATCAAGCGTACGCTCGGCTCGGCTTGCCTTGTGCTATCACTCGGAATCGGCGTCGTGGCACACAGCGTTTACTCACCACGCACAAGTCAGTATCTGACGGGAAGCTTCGGAACGATGCTCCTGCGAGACGACGCGGGGGCTTACGTAGCTGTCAGCGTGGCAGCGTTCGCTGTCGGCGTGGCTCTGACGGTGATTTGCATCAGGCTCAAAAAGAAAAATTTCCCGGACAAGGAAAATGACCTCACGGTCAAGGAGGAACACAGATGAAAAAACGCACACTAAGCCTGCTTCTCGCGCTGTGCATGATGATCGGTATGATGCCGCTCATGGCACCGCGCACGGAGGCACTCGACCTGCTCTCGATCTTCGATGCCGCAGGCCCGATCGTCCGCGGCGCGATGAACGCCTCGGAAGAAGCAAAGAAAGAAAACTGGGGCTTCGGAAAAGCTCTTGTCGGCACATTCAAATCGATCGGCAAGGAATTTCTCGACCTCGGTGATGACGACGACAATAAAGAGCCCGCTTCAACGATCATCGTAAACGAAGTCGACCTCAGCGAAGTCGAGCTTGAGCTTGCGAATATCCAGAGCACGCTCAACAGTCAAAACGTCACGCTGAC
>CAYWTG010000142.1:0-4441 GCA_964461155.1 uncultured Ruminococcus sp. | reverse complement strand
GGAATATTCATCTACCCCGGCTTCCGTTTCATAGCACCCGACGCGCTCATCACGTATTTCCATCGCCCCGAGAGCACGCTTTTGATGCTCGTATCCGCCCTCGCAGGCCGCGAGCGTATGCTCGAAGCCTACAACATCGCCGTGCGCGAGGGATACAGATTCTTTTCGTTCGGTGATGCAATGATGATCGTGTGAAAGATTTTACGATCGATAATTCTCTTTAGGCAACAGCAGAATAAAGTCAAAAGATCTTTTCAAAACTCATTGGCAGAATTCGCGATGCTATTGCGGTTTAGCCTATAATCCACCTATCGGAGATATTAAGCCGATGCAAGGCCACAACGATGGTCGCAAACGGCTTTGTATCGGTTCGTGGAGAATTATCTATCGACGTGAAAACGAAGAAACGCTTGAGATCATATTCGTGATTGATATCGGCAATCGCGGAGATATATATAAATGATGAGGTATCTTATATGTCAAGCATTGCGATGGAGGCCGAAGAAATTATACAGGCATTGATCGAAGCAAGACGTGCATCGGGAATGACGCAAAAGGAATTGTCCGAGCTTACGGGAATCGCCCAAGGCGATATCTGTAAGCTTGAAAAAGGAAATGCAAACCCATCTCTGCGCACCTTGATAAGACTTGCCGAGGGAATGGGAATGCGATTAAAAGTAGAATTTTGTCCGTCAAACCATTAACAAAGCAGGCATTTTGGAAATATTGAGTTTTAGCATTTAAAATTGCAGATCGTCTATGCGGAACCGGCAACCGTATATTCCCAAAAAACGCAAAGCACGCACATAGGCTCATAACGACCTATGTGCGTGCTTTTTTATTCTTCCTCCGAGCGAAGCACCGCAGAGTAGCGTAGGAGCTGTTTCAGCGAGTGCACGCCGAGTTTGGCGTAAATATTCTTGTTGTGAAAACGAACTGTGGATTCCTGTATGCCGAGGATCTCTATGATATCTTTGACGCTCTTGCCGTCGATGTAGAGGCGCAGAACCTCGTTTTCCTTTTCCGTCAGCGACTTGAGTCCGTTTTTGAAGTTCTCGTAGTCATCCGGGTCTATCTCGTCTCGCCTCGAGTACGCAAGGCGGGTGACGTTTTTCGACGCTTCGTCTACGCGAAGCTGCATTTCGTTTATCGCGGCAAGTGCCGCCGCTCGTTCGCGCCGTGCCGCGTCAAGCTGTGCTTCGCTGATCCTGTCCTGCTCCGCGAGGAACGCGAAAAGGTCGCAGATCTCCGTCGCATATGCCGTGCTCTGCTCGAACTCCTTTCGGCGTATCCTGTCAAGGCTCTGCTTTAGCGGCTTCAGATATCGCTTTGTGAAAAACATCGCAAGTCCGACCGCGATAAGCGAAAACGAGACGATCAAAAACGCAATGCGAAGTACGTCGCGCGTCAGCATTCCGTCGAAATCGCTCTTGGGTATCATCACGCAGAGCTCCGACTTACACTTGCACGGGCTCAGGCATATCTCCCGCGCTATGGCGACATACGATGAGCTCTCGCCAACGTACTCCGAAAGCCCGTGTCCGAAGTCTTTCACGGTGAAGCTTCCGCTCGGCTCGAGGTAATACTCATTCAGCACTCCCGCGCTGAGCATCTGCTGTGAAGACTGTACTTTGCCGCTGTTTTTCGATATGCAGAACACTGCCCTCTCGAGCTCCGACGGTTGCGCGAACTTGCTTTTGAAATACCCCTCGTTGATCTCAAAGCCGCACAGGCCGAAGAACTCTCCGTCGTCGGAAAGAAGCGGGACTGTCATCAGCATCACGTGCTGATCGGTTCCGGGGAGCATGACTACATTGGTTATTCTGTAGCTTTGCCACAGCGGAAACTCTGCTTCCGCTTTCAGCTCGCCGTAATTCGGGAACAGCGTGGTGTCAAACTCAAGACGCCACTTCCTGTGCGGCATACAGCCGTTGTCCTTTCCCGTCTTCGGGATCCCTCGGTAAAGGAGCACTCGCGTGTCCGCGCCCTCGAGGCTGTTACGCTGAAGATATATTCCCGTGCGCGAGGTCGCGGCGTTTTCAACATCGTGATTCACCTGCGCGTCGAGTATGATAAACGCACCTGTACAGTCCGCCTCCCAAAGCTTTCGGCGAAGCGTCACGATAAGCCTCTCTTGAAGGGTCGCGATATATTTTTCCGAGCCGTTTATATCTCGAAAGGATATCCCGTTTTCCGCGAGGAAATCGTCAAGTATCTCCGTGGATGTCTGCGACAGCTGAACGCTCATCAGTGCGAGGCTGTCGTAGTATGTGTCAATCTGACGCTCGAACACGTCGGCCTGAAACGAAAGCGTCTGCGCCACTCGTTCGCGCGTGCCGGTGAAGTTTCCGATCAAAGTCATGCCTCCGAGAAGCAGTGCGAAAAGGAGCACCGCCAGGACGCACATATAGATAAACAGCTTGCGCTTTAAGGTCTGCTTTTTGCGCGAAGAACCGGGCAGTTTCATTTATAACACCGCCTCATTTTATCTCGCAAAACTGCTCCCACAGCTCTATGGCAAGTTCCTCCGCACTCTCGCCGTTCGCAAAGCGTTCCGGCATGAGATTTTGCTGTTCGCGCAGAGAATCGTACAGCGCGTAGATCTTAGCGTAATATCCCGCAAACGACGGTTCTTTTACCGCGCGCGCCGTCTCGTTTACTTTCTCTATCGCAAGGTAAAGGTTTTTATACGACTCCGACTTAAACTCGTAATCCGCGATCTTTGCAAATGACTCGCGGTTCACGGGCATATATCCCGTCTCGACGCAGAAATCGAGATTCCTCTCGGCTTCCGTGAGGTATCGCGCAAACACTGCAGCGGCCTCGGCCTTTTGATCTGTGGTCTTTAATGCCGCAAGTCCGACTCCCGCCTGTGTGACGAGGAGTTCTTCTCCCTCGGCTGTGGGCGGCGGCAGAATATTAAGGTTCATCGGCTCGGACGTGTTGTCGGGATAGGTGACCGTGTCGTTATAATAGAGAACGGACGCAGACGAGCCGAGCCCCATCATGACCTCACCCGTCATGACCTGCGTGTTTGAATAAAGGTCTGAAACGATGATATGTCCCTTTGCTATCGCCTCGGCAAACATCATGTATGACTCGCGAAGTGCCTCGTTTTCGGTGTCATACCAGCCATCGGCGGTATAGAAATTGCTTTCGCCGCGCTCCATGGCGTTAAGCTCCACCGCGCGGATCGGGAAGTCAAGCGCACAAAACGGCTTGCCGTCCGAATACTCGTAGTACTTCTCCGCCGCGTCGAGAAAGCCCTCCCATGTAGCAAGGCTGTCGTATGTGACACCGCACGCGTCGGCGAAACGGTCAAACTGCGTGCCGGAGACAAAAAGGAGATGCGTTGACTTCGACACCGGGAAAACGGACAGATGTCCGTCGACCTCTCCGTCCTCCAAAAACTCGGGTACGTACTCGTCGAGCTCTTCCTCGGTGAAAACATCGTTCCAGTCAAGGAGATTTTCGGCTCCGAGCTCTTTTGCGTTGTTGTTGTGGCAGAAGAACAGATCGGGCATTTCCATAGCTCCCGCTTCGCCGCTCTGCGCTGTCAGAAGCTTCTCTCCTATCTGCGCCGTGGACGACATCATCGTGACGTTGATGACGATGCCCTTTTCGTTGCCGACCGTCCTGTTGAACTCGTCGACGAGACGGTTCATGGGCGAGTCCGCCTGCTCTCCGTACACGTGCCACATCGTGAGTATGACGGGCTCTTTCGGATCGAGAGTGGTCTCGTTTCCGCATGACGAAAGCGCGAGTAGTGTTGCGAGAAGGACAAAAATTGCCGCAATTCTCTTTTTCATAAGCTTACCTCCAAATAGTGTGCTTTACGGAGTTAAATACCGCACATTGCCTGTAAAACTCGAAAAAAGAACGAAAAACTCAAGTTTTTTTGCCCCTATCCCCCCCAATTTGAGGGTTTTTGAGGGGGACAAAAGCGGAATTTCTCCGTATAATTATGTTAGCAAGAGGTCGAAGGAGGATATAGACGCTTGCAGAGCTTAACACATCACAGGGGTTTCCGCCTTGCAGTCTGCAAGGAAGCTATGCCGTCACGCCAATGAAGCAAAATGCTCGCCCCGAGTGTTAGCTCGCAAATTACGTTTTGATTCGTATACACGTTCACTTAGTATTAAATACCATCAAGTAAAGTATACCACAGTTTACTGGTGCAGTCAATAAAAACTGTGCAATAATTCTTACATTTTTTCCCGTTAGCGGTACAGGAAGGTGCCATCTCACAGCTCAAGCTCGGCTTTGTCGCCGAAAAAATAATTTTTTAATAAAGCGGAGGAAAACAAATGAAACGCAAACTCTCAAGGCTGCTTTGCCTGCTGCTCATGCTCGTCACGGTCGCGGCAGTCGTGCCGACTGCCGCATTTGCAGCATCGTCATCGCCCATCGAGGTAATGCTTATTGACAAGGATTACCACAT
>CAYWTG010000141.1:0-4450 GCA_964461155.1 uncultured Ruminococcus sp. | reverse complement strand
GAGCACAACATGGGTGACGGCTACGAGTGGTGGCACAACTTCTACGAGTTCCACAAGCTCGCATACGACGAGATGGAGGCTTTCGACTACGAGAAGTTCAAGGCGAACGGCTTTGAGCTCGAGCACCTCGGAGAGGTAGATCTCCCCGGCTGCGCAAAGCCCAGCGACGTTAAGTAATAAACGGACACATTATTTATATATGCGAAATTCGGGGAAGCGGGAGTGCTTCCCCATTTTGCGAAAGGAACGAAATGAGCGGAATATTGAAGTCGGCGGCGATAATTCTTCTTGCGCTGTGTCTTGCCTCATGCTCGGCTTTTCGCGAGGACGGCGAAAGTCGCGAGTCACTCACGCTTGATGCGGCGACGGTCGGCGCGGCCGTGAGCGAAAGCAAACTCGCGAGCGAGAGCGTTATCGAGAGCGGCGCGGGAGAGGATGACGCTTTGCCTGCGGCGAAGATCGGGCTGTATGACGACCTTGACGACAGCGGGGTGTACACGCGTCTTGAGACGTGGGACTGCGAGTGGGTTGTCGGCGTAGATCTTGCGGTGTTTGATATTGTTCCGTCGGACGCGGAAGAGATCGAGCACGCGGGCGCGTACCGTGATATGTGGATTGAAGAAGCGTGCGGTGCGGACGTGCGGCCTGAGCTTTTGCTGGAGTACGTGGCGGAGGGACGCGAATACGTGGAGAAGATCGCGTCGCCGTCTGACGCGCAGCGCGTGAGCTCGGGCGGATATATTGAGGTGTACCTGTACGACGACGTGCATCAGGCACCGGGCGCATGGTACTCGCACCTGACCGAAGACGACATGACGGAGCAGACGGTGATAACGTCGGTAAAGCTGACCGGCGGGGCGAACATAGAAAAAGCAGAATCGATCCGCTTAACCGCCCACCTCGCCGGCGAAGCGGGCGGAAGCGTAAGTCTGACGCGCGCGAAGTGAAGCGAGGGAGATCGACGGGGGGGAACGCGCGGGGCGTTGCCCCTGCACCCCACCGCCTTTTTGAAAAAAGGCGGGCGAAAAACTTTGTGAAAATGGGACTTTGGCGTGGTTTTTGTTATAGAGGCGAAGATTTCTGCAAAGCGTTAGTTTTCACCGACGGGCGAGTATCGCATCATGTGCAACCCGAACGCGCCAACATACCGCAAGTTTCACGAGGCAAACGAGCGTCCACACCGTTCTGAGCCTCCCTCACTGAGGGAGGTGGCTTGCGAAGCAAGACGGAAGGAGTAAAACCGAGCGATTTCGCAAAACTTCATCATGATTGCTTACACCTCAAATAACAACGTGCAGTACAAATCTCTTGTATCGCGTACTCCCTCAGTCACGCTACGCGCGACAGCTCCCTCCCGGAGGGAGCCTCATCGGCGAGACGCAACTATCCATATATAAACTAACGCCACTGCAAAACTCACGTATACCTCGCTGAAATGCCACCCTTAGCTTATCGCCGGGCGAGCAGACGCCGCCACAAAACTCTACGCGCAACGCAACGCAACGTCACCCCAAGCTTGTCGCCCGTAAGCGAACGCCGCTGCCAAACTCCACGCGGTCAGCCGATACCGCTACCACTGCACCCCTTACGCGGCGTAACGTCGTGCGAGCCGCAATACGAACATATCGTACCACTACCCGCGGTTCGTGGGAAGACGAAGCGGTCATGCCTATGACCGCGCGAATTCCGCGCCGCGCGTAAAGCTTCTTTAGGGAGTGTCGTTCCCGCCTGCAGCGGGAAAAGACACGGACTATGAAGGCTTTCTTAGGCGTTTTCTTTCACGAAAGAAAACGCGAACAATAGTTTTCTGATCTCTAAAGATTGTGGCAGTAATACGAAATGCTCTCTAACGTCTAAGGTACGGTAGACCTCTGTGGATAAAGCTCGATTTAATTCTCTCATACTAACGCCGCCGAAAAACGAAATCTCTATATGCCGAACTCTGATAAACTCCATATAAACTTCGCTAAACTCTATATGATAAAGACTAAATTCAAACTTATCTCCCTCACCCGCTCGAGAGTGCAGAACGTCTCTTCGCAGTTTCTTTCGTGAAAGAAACTGCACTAAGAAAGTCCTACTTAGCGGCTTGACGCTAAGTAGTCTTTACCCGCGCGGCTCGAAGTTTCGCGCGGTCATAGGCATGACCGCTTCGGTTAGCACCCGAACCTCGTGCAGCGGTACGATATGTTCGTGTTGCGGCTCGCACGACGTTACGCCGCGCAGGGTGCAGTGGTGGCGGTATCGGCTGACCGCGTGGAGTTTTGCTGTGACGTTCGCTTACGGGCGACAAACTGAGGGGTGGCGTTTCGCGGCTTTACGCGTGGAGTTTTGCGTCGTCGCTTGCTTACGGGCGACAACTGTGTGGTAGCGTATCGGTGCGTGAATTGTGGCGTTTCGCGAAGATATTTGTTCGCCGCGCGAGCTCGGCTTCTGCATTTTTACCGCGACGTGGGTCGCGAGATCTTATACCGCGTCTTCTGACGTGTCTTCGGAGGTATCATGTCAAATCTTTTCAATAATATTCCGCCTTATCTTTTGTTTGTCATCGATCGTCTCGAGAAAAGCGGATTTGAGGCTTATCTTGTCGGCGGGTGCGTTCGCGATACGCTCATGGGACGCGTCCCCGACGATTACGACATCACCACCTCAGCCGCTCCCGACGAGACTTGCCGCGTGTTCTCCGACTGCCGCATAATCGAGACGGGGATCAAGCACGGCACGGTCACCGTCTGCCTCGACGGCGGCACGACCGAGATCACCACTTATCGCATCGACGGTGACTATCACGACAACCGCCGCCCCGACAGCGTCAGCTTCACCGAGAGCATCACCGAGGATCTCGCGCGGCGCGACTTCACCGTCAACGCCATGGCGTACAGCCCGACGCGAGGCCTGTGCGATCCGTTTGACGGCAGGCGCGACCTCGAGCGCGGGGTCATCTCCTGCGTCGGTGAGCCCGAGAGGAGATTTTCCGAAGACGCGCTGCGCATCATGCGTGCCGTGCGCTTTGCGTCGACGCTCGGCTTTTCAGTCAGCGACGACACAGCGTCCGCGGCGCGGGCACTTGCGCACACTCTCGGCGGCATCTCTCGCGAGAGGATACTTACCGAATTTAAGAAGCTGCTCGTCGGGTCGTCCGCAGAGCGCGTTCTCGACGAGTTTCCCGAGATCCTATCGGTGGCCGTGCCTCCCGTTTCCGAAGAAATATTCACGCGCGGCGCACGCGGCGCAGCAAGTCTCCCGCGAGATGCGGTACTGAGGCTTTCATACCTTGTGTCGCTCGCGGACGACCCTGTCGGCACGGCGAAAGCTGCGGCCGCGTCGCTGAAGATGTCGAACGCAGACCGCGCACGGCTCACAGCTCTCGCGGATGAGGCGCAAAATCCGTACCCTGCGGATGATGTGGCGATCAGGCGACTCATGAGCCGACGTCAAAACGAGCTGATCGAGGATTACGCCGCGCTCAGGAGTGCGCTCACAGGCGAAGAGAGCTCGAATTTTCTCGCGAGATTCGAGGCTGTGCGTCGGCTTGATCCGTGCGTGCGCGTGTCGTCGCTTGCGGTCGGCGGGCGTGACGTGATGGAGCTGACGCAGCTTCGCGGGCACGCCGTGGGTGATGCGCTCGACGAGCTTTTGCGGCGCGTGATCGACGGAACTCTCGAAAACACGCGCGAAGAGCTGACGGCGGCTCTCTGCGAGATGACGCGCGGCGGCGGGAACTGATAAAAATTTCATACTTTGACCGAAAAAAGCGTTTTTGCTATTGCAATTATTTAATTTTTGTGATACAATAGTATGGCTTGAAATGAAGTCCGCGAGGGAGCGGACAACGATTTTCCCCGAGCGGAACGAAATATATATGATATGACAGGAGAAATTATCATGGCAATGACAGTTATCGGTATCATTCTCATAGTAGCGGCAGTATTCCTCGTAGTGGCGGTTCTCATGCAACACGGCAAGAGCCACAACCTCTCCGGCACGATCGCCGGCGCGTCCGAGACTTTCTTCGGCAAGTCCAAGAGCACGACGCTTGACCGCAAGCTTCAGATTTTGACTACCGTTGTAGCAATTGTTTTCGTTGTTCTTGTACTTGTTGCATACCTTGTACAGGACATCGACCTCGGCACAGCATCCGCCGACACCACAGCAGCGACTACCACAGCCGCAACGACAGCTGACACAACAGCAGACGTTACCACAACGGCAGCTGAGAGCGACGAGCCCGAAGAGGACACCGCCGACACGACAGCCGAGGCAACCGAAGCCGACAGCGCAGAAGATACCGCAGCGTAATCGCGGCGAAGCGAAAATGAAACAAGGCAGCACCCAAGGCAGAATTGCTTTGGGTGCTTTTGCGTTAATGGGAACGGCGGGAGAACGGCGGGGGGAGAACGGCGGGGCTCCGCCCCTGCACCCCGCCGCCTTTTTGAAAAAAGGCGGGCGA
>CAYWTG010000140.1:0-4493 GCA_964461155.1 uncultured Ruminococcus sp. | reverse complement strand
CTTCATAGGTGTTTTTCCTCCTGAATTGTGTTTTATTTACTCACGCCCCCCGAAGCGAGAGCGCGTACGGGGGGACAGCTTTCACATTGATTATTATTCTTCGTTGCAGAACGCCTCAACGGCGTCAGCAGCCGCATCGACATAGTCGTTCTCGTATAGCTCGACCGTGCCCGCGTCGCAAAGAGCCGCCATTTTGGGATCGAAAGGTATCTGACCGAGGAAGGGTATGCCGTTATCGGCACAGTATTTCTCGGTTCCGCTCTTGCCGAAGACATCGATACGCTTACCGCAGTCGGGACATTTAACGTACGACATATTCTCTATAACTCCGATTATCGGGATGTTCATCATGCGAGCCATTTTAACGGCTTTTTCGACGATCATCGAAACGAGCTCCTGGGGAGTGGTGACGACGATAATACCGTCGAGCGGGATGGACTGGAATACCGTAAGCGGAACGTCGCCGGTTCCCGGAGGCATATCGATAAACATATAATCGACGTCATCCCAGATGACCTCGCTCCAGAACTGTTTTACGGCTCCCGCGATAACGGGTCCTCTCCACACTACCGGACTTGTTTCTTCGGGAAGCAGGAGATTTACCGACATTACGTCGATGCCTGTTGTGCTTCTCTTGGGGATAAGCGCGTCACCCGTGCTCTCGACTCTTCCGTGAAGTCCGAAAGCTTTGGGAACGGAGGGACCTGTGACATCGGCGTCGAGGACGGCCGCATGACAGTCTCTTCTCTGCATTGCCACCGCGAGCATGGAGGTAACGATGGATTTACCGACACCGCCCTTGCCGCTGACAACGCCGACTGTGTGCGCGACACTGCTGAGCTGATGAAGCTTCTCGTAGGTTATTCTCGAGGAACAATCGGCAGAGCAGGACGAGCAATCATGGGTACATTCGTTGCTGTTTGCAGACATTTCTTTTTCTTCCTTTCCTTGTCTCGGAAAATGAATATGCACACTTTCTCACATGATATTATATTACAAAATGACGCAAAAAACAAGTCCTTCCGCGATAATACTTTGTACATGAGGCGGAAGTTTCCGAAAAAATCACCGACATTTGCGTACTTTTCCGCTTTACGGTGCAAATGTCGGTGAAAAATGTTATTTTTTTCTTTTCTTAACTTTTAACAGCTCGCAAAGAACAAGGCAAACGACCGCGCAAAGCGAACCTGCGGTGAACGAAGCTCCCGTCGGCGGCACGGCGTCGAAAAGTGCGCAAAAGCCGTCCGAAAAGGCGAAAAGAAGCACAGTAGCCAAAGATACCGCGGCAGAGAAAACATATGCCGCATTTCCCTCTCCGCCCGTTTTCAATGAGCGGCTCTCGAGCAGAAGCTCACTGAGCAAAACGAGCTGTGAAAGCACGAGAGACGACGTAAGAGCCGCAAGCGACGAATCCGCATTTCCCGTGAGAAGACTTGTGAGTGTGCACGCGGCGAAGCTGAGCACACCGACAAGCGAACCTGCAGCGGAAAAGGAAAGAAAGCGTCCAATGTCCGGCAGTGCATCTTCGCGAGAGTCAAAGCCTCCGCTTTTTTCGGAAAGCGAGAGGACTAAAACCGCAGCAAGGTCGAATATTTCGCCGAGCAAAAGTATCGACGCGGCATTCATCGCGGGTATACCGAAGATAACGGAAAGAAGAGCACACGCGATACGCGCGCACTGCGACGTGAGCGCAAAGCGCACAACGCGGGAAATATTCCCCACAGCGCACACCGCTCCAGAAAGAGCTTTCATCGCGCCCGCGAAGCCGCCGTAACCGGGAGAAGCTTCCGGATACACGGAAACGTCCGCGCGTCGTTTGAGCGTCTGAGGAATGGGTCTGCTTTTCGATCTTCCTATGGCAAAGCCGATGGCGGGATCGCTGAGCATTCCCGCTTCAGCGGGCTCGCCGGTGAGCACTGCCGTCGACTCGAGGCTTTCGGTAAGTACCTTGACCGTTGCCAGACGAAGCTTGGCAGATGCGTCGATTTTTTCGTGATTCTCGCTTCGCGCGGGAAGCGACACGATAAAGCTACCGCTCGGAAGGGGCATCTTTGAAAGCACGTCTCGGCACTGGACGATCGGAATATCGCCTGACGCAAGTCCCGCCTTTTTCAGATAATAAAGATCTGCGTTCGGGCTCGGAGACAGGAGGACGAGCGACACGTAAGCGTCCGAAAAGAGCTCCGTATATTTCTCGATACCGCTCTCGCATTCCTCATCGATGACGATAAATCCGTCAAAGCACATATTCTCCGTAAGCGTCGAAAGACGCTTGAGCGTTGTGTACGGAGAGTCTCGGTGTGCTGCCGCGATCACCGTGCCGCCGCGCATTTCCGCTTCGGTTGCCGCCGCGAGAACACGTCTGCGGTATTCGTCGGTAATGCGGTATGTGCATCCGTTATCGGTATAAGATGCACAGTACGAAAGCACATCGCGAATGTCTCCGCAAAGCCTGAAGATATAGCTTCCGTTATGGAGCACGACAGTGTTGTTACACTCACCGCGCACACTTGATGTGGTAAGTCGGTCGACGACCGTACCGAACTCGGACGTGTCGTGCGCATCGTGCGCGTCGACGGAAAGGCGACTTAACAGCGTTTCACGATACGACAGGCTCTCCGCTCCGTCTTTGGAGAAGAGCGAAGAATCGGTCGACGAGCAGACCACGGAACGGACAAGGCGCAAAAGGCGTGCTCCGGCGGTGTCCGCGCGGTGCTCGACTTTCACGAATTTTTCTCCGACGAGATAGGAGTCAAACTCCGCTTTTCCGGATTTCACGGCGGTTATATCGGCGACGATCAGATTTTTGACTTGAGAAAGTTTTTCGATGTTATCCGCATTCTTGATCACGGCGCGACCGCCGTCATCCGACGCGGCACGTCGCATCGCGAGAGCGGCACATATGTACGGTGCCGAAGAAAGGTATGCAAACGCCGAGCACGCGGCAAGTGCCACGGCATCCGTAAACGCCGTCGCAAAGCCGAAATCTCCGCCGCGTATCATCGCGGAAAGCGCACCGATCACGGATATCACCATGACGCCCGCGAGCATCACGAGGTTTCCAATGCGACACTTTTCCGAGATACGCTCGGCGGCGGAGAATTTATCTCCGGATCCTATGAGAATGCCGCCTCGGCGCATCGAGACGAGAGCGTCTTCACCGCAGGCCGTGGCGATCATACGGCATGAGCCCGCAAGGACGGCACTGCCCGCGAATATCATATTGACTCTGTATTCGCAAGGGATCTCGACGCCCGAGCTTTCGGTCATTATTACCGTGTCGCGCTTTATCACGGATGTTCTGTTCTCCGTGACACCGCGCTCGCTCACGCGAAGCTCTCCCGATGAAACGATCCTTCCGTCGCACGGAGCGATGTCGCCGGCTTCGAGAAGCACGATATCTCCGCAGACAAGCTCATCTCCGCGCACTGCCGAGACACATCCGTCGCGAAGCACCGACGCACTCGGTATCTCCTCTATCGAAAGCTTTTCCAAAATATGCCTCGCCTTGACATAAGAAACCACCCGTAGGACAAAGCCGAGCACAAGTATCACACAAACGGCAAGTGCCGATTTGTCCGCGCCGAATATTGCCGAGGTGAGCGCGACGGCAAGTAAGAGAAGCGACGTGAGATCGCCGAGATTTTTCAGCGCGTAATCGGTGGCCGAGATGCGCTTTATATGCCAAATGGCGTTTTTGCCCGCCTTTTTTCGGCGGAGTCTGACCTCGCGGCTGTCGAGGCCTCTGTATATGTCGGTATCGAGCACGGAAGCTGTGGCCTCCGCATCTCTGAGGTGCCATTCATTGCCGAAATGAGACATGACCGACCTCCATCACAAATTATTCGACGCTCAAACAGCGTCAATCACGAGCGAGCCGTCTCTGAAGTCGGCTGCAAGAGCCGTAACATCGCCGCGACGCGCTATAATAAGCTCGGCTATCTTGTCTTCGAGCTCTCGCTGGATAAAGCGACGCATATTGCGGGCTCCGTATTTAGACGAATACGATTTTTCGGCGACATAATCTCTTGCCGCGTCGGTGCAAATGAACTTCATTCCCTTTTCCGAAAGAAGCTCGCGAAGATCGGAGATCATGATATCGGCGATGCGAACGAAGTCTTCGTTCGTGAGGCTGTTAAAGGTTATTATCTCGTCAACGCGGTTCAAAAACTCCGGGCGAAGGAACTCGGAAAGTGCCTTTGTCGTGCGATCCTTTGCGAGATCACCCGCCGTTGAAAATCCGACAGGTGCGGTAAACGCCGAGCTTCCCGCGTTTGTCGTCATAACGATAACGGTGTTTTCAAAGCTTACGCTCTTTCCGTGAGCGTCGGTGATGTGTCCGTCGTCAAGTATCTGGAGAAGTATGTTCATGACGTCAGGGTGCGCTTTTTCGATCTCGTCGAAAAGGATCACCGAATACGGACGTCGTCTTATTTTCTCGGTGAGCTGACCCGCGTCGTCGTAGCCGACGTATCCGGGAGGTGCTCCGACTG
>CAYWTG010000139.1:0-4503 GCA_964461155.1 uncultured Ruminococcus sp. | reverse complement strand
TTGCCGTACTTGTCCACTTCGGACTTGTTCTTTTCGCCGTGCGTCAGGCAGCCCGCGCCGCCTATACAGCCACCGTTGCACGCCATGCCTTCGATAAAGTTGGCGTCAAGCAGATTCTTGCTCTTCTTGATAAGAGCTGCGCGGCACGCCTCGATTCCGTCGCAGGCAACCGGCTTCAGGTCGAAGTCGATGTTCTGCTCGCGGAGGCCCTGTGCCACGGCGTCGGAAAGTCCGCCCGAGCGGGCAAAGATTCTTCCGAAGTAGGAGGCATTGTTGAGCACATCCTCCTCAAGGGTCGTGATGTCTATATCCCTGCTGTCGAAGAGAGCCTGAAGCTCCTCAAATGTCATGACCGCATCGACGTAGGGCTTGACCGACTCAAGCTGAGCCTCGGCCTTCTTGGCGGTGCAAGGACCGATGAATACGACACGTGCATCGCGGTCGATGGTCTTGATGTATTTCGCAAGAGTTGCCATGGGGGAAGCGTTGTGAGACACGAACTCAAGCAACTCCGGATGCGTGTGGTGTATGTACTGCACGAACGCGGGGCAGCAGGAGCTTGTGAGGAATCCCTTTTCGGCAAGCTCGCGGGACTCGGCCTGCGCTACCATGTCGGCACCGAGTGCCGCCTCGATAACGGTGTGGAAGCCGAGAGTCTTGAGGCCGGAGATGACCTGGCCGAGCTTCGCGTATGTGAACTGGCTCGAGATCGACGGTGCTACCATGGCGTAGACCTTGTATTTTCCGTTGTTCTCGCTCTTCTTGATGAGGTCGATCACGTTGAGTATATACGACTTATCGGAGATCGCGCCGAACGGGCACTGATATACGCACGCGCCGCACTGGATGCACTTGCTGTTATCGATAGCAGCCGCGTTGTCGTCGTTTATGGAGATAGCCTTGACCTTGCAGGCGATCTGGCACGGACGCTTGCGGTTTACGATAGCGAAGTAGGGACATACCTTAGCGCACTGTCCGCACTCGACGCACTTTGACTTGTCGATGTGAGCCACGTGGTTGTGGTCGAACGAGATCGCGCCGCGACGGCACACGTCCTCGCAACGGTGAGCGAGACAGCCTCGGCAGGAGTCGGTGACCTCGTATCCGGCAGCGGGGCACTCATCACAGGCGATATCGATAACCTCGATGACGTTCTGGTTCTCCTTGTCGCCGCCCATGGCGATCTTAACACGCTCGCCGAGGATAGCTCTTTCCTTGTAAACACAGCAACGCATGGTCGATGTTTTTCCGGGAACTATCGTCTTCGGGATATCCATTAGATTCTGTAAGAGCGTATCATTCCACGCCTGGCGCGCGACCTCGCGCAGTACCTTATATTTCAGGTGCTGTACCTTTGTATCGAACTTTCTTACTCCCATGATTATCTCCATTCAGCCGCCGCGCGGCGTTGCAATTTATTTTGAAATGCGCCCGTGCCGTCCGTCGACGATGAAATCGGGCATTTTTTCGCTAAAAACGGAGTGCCTCACGGCGCACCGTTTAGAAATAGCTGACTTTAATTTTCTTACCCATCTTTTTAAGGCACTCGGAGAGCTCCTTTACAAGATTCATCTTGATATTGAAGTTGATGGGAAGCTCGGGGTTTTGGTGAGCGGGGTTGACCGCGCGTCCGACGTAGAAGTTGATGTCGGTCGCCTCCTCAAAGAGGAGTCTGCATATAAGCGAAGCTCCGTCACGTTTGAAGCTCCAATGCTCGTAGAATTTGTTCTCGCCGAGGTAGTCTTTCGCGTACTCGAGCACCTTGTTTACGGTGATGACACCCTCCGTTACAAGGTCGACGCCCTCGATCTCCGCGATCGGCGGAACGTCGCTTCGCTCGAAGCTGAGACTCGTTTTGAGAGGCTTGCGAAGAAATTTCGCAGCGATAGAGGATGTTGTTCCTCCGCAGATGATGTGTTTTCCCTCTTTAGAGAAGAAGAGTGACATCATGCGGTCTGCGTCGTCGCGGTTCGACGGCGGGCCGAAAAGCATATTCATCGGCTCGCGGCGACGGATACGAACAACGCACGCGGTGGCGTCGTCGCCCGGCTTTTCGCCGTAAAGCTTGTTGCACTCGTCGACGAGCATCGTCGAGAGAGTTTTCGCCGTATATCCCGCAGGCGCGAGCGACTCCATAAACGAAGCGATATCCTCACGCTTCCAACCGAAGTTGTACGCTGTGCCGATACCGGCGTGGGGGCATCCGTCGCTCATTGCTATGAATATATCGTTCTCGCGCAGGCTGATGACGGATTTGTATATCTTCTTACCGCCGATGCTCATCTCGGTCTTCGGATAATCCCACACCTTTTCGTCGCGGATGACGATGATGTGCGGATTGTCGTACTGGATAAGCTCTGCGGTACGGTTATTCATAAGGTGGATTATTGTAAACGTAGAATACGCAACTCCGCGCACGGAGCACACGGGGAGCGTCGCGGCGATCGTCGAGACACACTCCTCAAGGGAAAGCCCCTCCGCGAGCATGGTCGAGATTATCTTCGATGTCAAAGTCGAAAGGATGCTCGCTTTGACGCCGCTTCCGAGGCCGTCGGAGAGCACGAGCACCGTTGAGTCGTCACTCGGCTCAACGATGTCAACGTGGTCTCCGCAAAGCTGCTCGCCGTAATGATTTATGCTTTTGTAGCCGATATCGGCACAAAGATCATTCATTTGTTATAGACTCCTTCAGCTTTGCGAGAGCGATCTTGGTCTCCGCGGCGGTCTCTCCGAGCAGTGATGCTATCTCCTGAACGATACGCATCTGCTTGTCGACCACGCGGTCTGCAACCTCGACCGTCTGGCGGCTAATGCTTTCTTTCTTCTCACGCTCGTTCTGCTCATCGGTGATATCACGCATGATACCGATCAGAAGTCGTGATTCTTTATCATATACGATGGACTGCTCAACGTAGCGTTTGTACTCGGCAAGGTAAACTCTCTCGTTGTGCGCGTCGCGTCCTGTGTTCAGAACATTTATAAACGCGGTGGGATCGAGAATACGGATGACCTGATCACCGAGGATATCGCTTTCGGAGCGGATATTCATTATATGTCTTGCGGCAGTGTTTATCTGCTGAACCTCGAGATTCTCGTTCAGCACGATAAGGCCGTTCGGTGAGTTGTTTACGATAGCGTCGGAGAAGCTCTCGGCCTTGTCCTTGAGGTAGGGCAGACACATCGATATCTCCGCCTTGCCCTGGAGGATGGCAACCGCTTTCTCGCGGCAGGTGTTATATCCGCAAGAGCCGCAGTTGAGCTCCTGTGAGGGCTTGAACTTGCCCATCTGGCGAAGCACTGCACAGATCTCGGTCTCGGAGGGCATCTGGAGACGCTTTTCTATGAACTCGAAGCTCTTTTTGAGCTCGATGCTTCTCGGCTGAGCGACCTCAAAATCGCGCTCGCCGGCATAGTTTGACACGGCGATATAGTCCTTGACGGTCGAAGAATGGTGATATTTCTCCATTACGGGGCCGCCGACGCAGCTTCCGATGCACGCGGACATCTCGATAAAGCACTTATGTACGCGTCCGTCGATGATGTCTTTGAGAGCGGCGATGCAGTTGTCGATACCGTCGAGTGCGAGATAAGTGTACTCGCTGTTTTGAGCCATCGTCTTGAGTATGCCGCCCGTTGTGGGGAAGAATCTCGCGCGTGAGCACACGTTGTGGTCGCATTCTTCCTCAAGCTCGATATTTTCCGCGCGAAGCCACTCCGTCAGCTCCTCAAAGGTGAGCACGGCATCGACGATGCCCTCGTAGTGCTCCGCCTCGTCCTTCTTTGCGACGCAGGGGCCGATGAAAACGGTTTTTGCATTCGGAAAACGCTTCTTTATGTCGAGGCAGTGAGCCTGCATGGGGGATGCGACATCGGCAAGATACTCGAGTGCCGCGGGGAAATGCTTTTGGATGAGAAGATTTATCGAGTGGCAGCAAGAGCTGATGACAACATCGCGTACCTCTTCGCGGAGCATACGCTCGTACTCATTTTTTACGATAGTTGCTCCGACAGCGGTCTCTTCCACGTCGAAAAATCCGAGTTTTTTGAGCGCACGGCGCATCGACTCGATACCGACGCCCTCATAATTTGCGATGAACGAGGGAGCGAGGCTGACGAACACGGGATCGCCGCTCTGGAGAAGGACTCTTACCTTTTCGGTCTCGTCCACGATCTCCTTTGCGTTCTGCGGACATACGACAAAGCACTGACCGCAGAGGATACACTCGTTTCCTATGATATGTGCCTGGTTTCCGGAAAAGCGAATGGCCTTGACCGGGCAGTGTCGGATACACTTATAGCAGTTTTTGCAGTTTGATTTTTTGAGCGTCAGGCAATTCGGCACGGCGCGTCACACCCTTTCCAAGACCTTTAAGATATTCTCAGTGAAAAATTCTTTGAAGTTTTCCTTCGTGATGCCGACATGAACATCGTCGTCAACCTGTACGGTAACGCCGATACGGTTACACTTGCCGATGCAAAAGCTACCGGCAAGTGTGACCTCAT
>CAYWTG010000138.1:0-4523 GCA_964461155.1 uncultured Ruminococcus sp. | reverse complement strand
GTTCTCTATCACACCGAAAACGGCAAGGAAAGCGAAAAGCTCGTTGAGTATAAGCCGGCCGCTTCGACAGACAGATCACGGTCAACTATCCCGACATCAAGGGACGCGAGGAGATACTTCGCGTTCATGCGAGAAACAAGCATTTCGAGGAAGATGTCGATTTCGGCAGAGTCGCGCAGACGACAGCCGGCTTTACCGGTGCCGATCTTTCAAACCTTCTCAACGAGTCGGCTCTCATCGCGGCACGTAAGGGCAAGTCCCTCATCGGCATGAACGATATCGAGGAAGCTTCAACGAAGATCATCGTCGGTATGCCGAAGAAAAATCACCGCATCAAGGAAGAAGAAAAGCGCAAGACCGCATATCATGAGGCGGGTCACGCGATCATCGCTCACGTGCTTCCGTCGCTCGATCCCGTTCGTCAGATATCGATAATCCCGAGCGGTCGTGCTCTCGGATATACGCTCACTCCTCCGACAGAGGATAAATACAGCGTTTATAAGAACGGTCTGAAGGATGAGATATGCGAGCTTCTCGGCGGACGCGTTGCGGAGAAGATAATCTTCGACGACATCTCGGGCGGCGCATCGAACGACATCGAACGCGCTACCTCGATTGCAAAGAACATGGTAATGAAGCTCGGAATGAGCGATGAGCTCGGCCCGATCCTCTACGGAAGCCAGCATTCGAGCGACGAGGTCTTCCTCGGACGTGATTTCAATAACGAGAAGAACTACTCCGAAGAAACCGCCGCGAAGATCGACTGCGAGATCAAGAAGATCATCCTCGAGGCTTACGCGAGAACGGAGGAGATCCTCCGCGCGAACATCGACAAGCTTCACTTCATCGCGGAATATCTTGTCCGTAGCGAGATCATGGAGCAGGCTCAGTTTGAGCGCGCCATGGAGGGCGATGTTACCTTTGAGGAGCTCGAGGCCATGGTTGCCGAAAAGCGTCGCCGCAGTGATGAGGAAAACCGCATCCGCGCCGAGCATATCAAAGCCGAGGAGGAGCGTCGCGAGGCAGAGCGTGCCGCCGCACAGGCAAAACAGCAAAGACGCGACAGCGCGAAAAAAGAGAAAGATTTCTCGGATTACCTCAACGACTTCCCAGAGAAAAACGACAACGACGACAACGGCGAAAATATGTAATACAGAGCGGAGCATCCGGGATTTTCGGGTGCTCCGTTTTTGCGTCTGCGCGATTCATTTTACCTGCCTGAGCCTTCCGCGCACAGACTTTGCCTTAAAACTGCGCCTATATTCTTGACATTTCGGCATATATCTGTTATACTGAATATAACAGAATTTTCGCCGCAGTTTGCGGCTTTTAAACTTTATATTTGTCAGGAGGACGACTGTATGATATTTTCCGCGGGATGCTTTATCGACGCATCATTTGAAGAAAACATACGCTTTGCCGCAGAGCACGGCTTTCGCGCTATCGAGAGGCTCGGCTGGTGCGACCTCGATCTCGAAAAATGCGCGGGCGTGCTTCGCGACTGCGGCGTCGAGCTGAGCGCAACGTTCTTGAGCTCTCGTTCGAGTGAGGTCTGCGAGGCTATCGGCTGGCACCGAGGCATCGTTTGGGAGGACTCGAAAGCGGCGTTTGAAAGAGCGTTTGAAGAGACTGCCGAGGCCGCGGAGATCCTCGGAGCACGAAATATCGTCGTTATAACGGGCGGAGAGAGAGATGATGTTTCAAGAGAGGTTCAGACGGAAAACTGCATCGCGGCACTTTCATCTGTCGCCGACGAAGCTTACCGCCGCGGCCTGACGCTCACCGTAGAGCCGCTTAACCGAATAGTCGACCACAAGGGATATTTTCTGAACACGAGCGCGGACGCTTTCGACATGATTCGCCGAGTCAACAGCCCCGCCGTGAGAGTGCTCTTCGATATATATCATCAGCAGATCACCGAGGGAAATCTCATCCGCAATATCCGCGATAACATTGACCTCATAGGTCACTTCCATATAGCCGACAACCCGGGAAGAAATCAGCCCGGCACCGGCGAGATCAACTATCCGCGCGTGTTCGAGGCGATCCGCGATAACGGCTACGACGGATATCTCACTTTTGAATGCGGAAGCACGGTCTCTCCCGAAGAGCTCGCGCACGACATGAGAGAGCTCACAAGACCTTACGAAAACTGAATTTAAATGTCTGCGCTTTTGGCGGGAAGATGAAAGTGTCGTCTTCCCGCCGCGGCACGACTGCGAGGAATATCAATGAAGAAAAAACAAACCGTAGATATGTGTGAGGGGCCGCTCCTCAGAAACATACTCTTATATGCTATGCCGCTTGTGGCGTCCGGCCTCCTTCAGCTTCTTTACAATGCGGCGGATCTTATCGTCGTTGCCCGCTTTGCGGGCGGAACGGCACTTGCCGCCGTCGGCTCGAACGGCCCGCTCGTAAATCTCGTGGTAAACGTCTTCGTCGGCTTGTCGGTCGGCGCGTCTGTCGTGATCTCGAGAAGCTACGGCGCGGCGGATCACAAAAATCTCCACGAAGCGGTGCATACCGCGATGGCTCTTTCGCTCATTTGCGGCGTCGTTACGATGTTTATCGGAATTTTCGTCTCGCGCGGCGCACTTGAGCTTATGTCGACCCCGTACGACGTTATCGATCAGGCTGATATTTACCTGAAAATATACTTTGTCGGTATGCCGTCGCTGATGGTCTACAACTTCGGCTCGGCGATACTTCGCGCCGTCGGAGACACTAAGCGTCCGCTTTACATACTTTTCGCTTCGGGAATTATAAATATCGTGCTCAACCTCGTGCTCGTTATCGGATTTCATCTCGACGTTGCGGGTGTTGCGATTGCCACGACCGTCTCGCAGACGGTGTCCGCGATCTGCGTCGTCATTTGCCTCATGCGCACACATGACGCCTACAAGCTCGAGCTTCGCCGACTTCACATATACCGCGATAAGTTTTTCGCGATGCTTCGCCACGGCATTCCCGCCGGTGTGCAGGGCTCGATCTTCTCGCTCTCGAATATATTGATCCAGTCATCCGTAAACTCGTTCGGCTCGGCTGTCATGTCGGGCAACTCCGCTGCCGGAAATGCTGAGGGATTTGTTTACGTCGCGATGAACGCGCTTCATCACACCTGCCTCTCCTTTACTTCGCAGAATATCGGAGCGGGCAAGTACGAGCGTCTGCCTAAGATATTCCGCACCTGCATGGTGATCGTCATCATCATCGGCCTTGTGCTCGGCGGGCTTCTTTACGTCTTCGGCGAGCAGATACTCACGCTTTACACCGCAAGCTCGTCCGTCGAGAGCACAGTTACTCCCGATCAGATAATAGAGCACGGCATGGTGCGACTCGGTATCATCAGCACGACGTATTTCCTTTGCGGCATGATGGACGTGCTCGTCGGTGCGCTTCGCGGCATGGGCTCGCCTTGGATGCCGATGATAGTTTCGATAGTCGGCGTTTGCGGCGTGCGACTCATCTGGATATTCACCGTGTTCAGATTCATCTACCACTCCCCCGAGTCGCTGTATATTTCGTATACCGTGTCGTGGATAATCACCGCTTCCATACATTATATATGCTACCGAAAGGTAAGACGGAAATTCATCCCCTCAAAGCGTGACACATTAAAAGCGTCATAATCGCGACATTATCGCAGAGAGTCGATTTGCGCGTTTTAACGAATATGCTTCGCGACATAAAATGCGCTTGACTTATATACAATATTTTGGTATAATTATTTTCAAAAACATTTGAAGAAAGGAATGGTAATCACACCTTGATAAAGACATTGTCAAAATGTGTGCGCGAGTTTAAGCGTGCCGCGATAGCGACGCCGATACTCGTCTCCGGCGAGGTCGTCCTCGAATGTATCATACCGTTCATCATCGCTCAGCTTGTCGACAACATCGACAACGGCTGTGACCTTTCGGTCATACTGAAATACGGCGGGACACTCGTCGTAATGGCGATCTTTTCGCTCACTTTCGGTATGCTCGCGGGTATGACCTGCGCGAAAGCCTCCTGCGGCTTTGCTCGCAATATGCGTCACGATATGTTCGACAGCATACAGAATTTTTCCTTTGAAAACATCGATAAGTTTTCAACATCCTCTCTCGTCACTCGTCTCACCACCGACGTAATGAACGTACAGCAGGCGTTTATGATGCTCATCCGTACCGCGATCAGAGCACCGTTCATGCTCATTTTCGCGTTCTTCATGGCGTTCAAAATGGGCGGCAAGATGGCTTGGATCTTCGTTTTCGTTATTCCCGTGCTCGGATGCGGCCTTTACCTCGTTATAAGAAAAACGATGCCGCTGTTCCGCAAGGTATTCAAGAAATACGACGCGCTCAACAACTCGATCCAGGAAAATATCAAGGGTATCCGTGTCGTTAAGTCGTTCGTTCGCGAGGATCATGAGTCGAAGAAGTTCGGCGTCGCCGCAGACGACGTTTGCCGCGATTTCACCCGCGCCGAGCGTATTCTCGCATTCAATAACCCGCTTATGCAGTTCTGTATGTACTGCGTCATGA
>CAYWTG010000137.1:0-4572 GCA_964461155.1 uncultured Ruminococcus sp. | reverse complement strand
CTCATAAAGTGTCGGCGCAAGCGAAAGATTGAACTCGATATTCGAGTCGGACTCGAGCCCGCTCCAGAGGTGAAGTACCATGAGCTCTGCGCCGACGGCACGGCCGAAACGGCAGTTCAGTGTGAAATCTTCCAGTAACGAGTCGCAAAGGCGCGCCGCCGCATCGTGCTCTCCCGATGCTTCAAGCAAAGCCGCCCGCGAAAGGTCGCCGCCGACATCCTTTTCGCAGTGAATAACGGGCACGGGAACTTTAGCACCGATAACACAGGAGATCACGTCGTCGGGAGTGTCGTAATATCGTTTGAGCATCATAAGCTCAGCACCGTATATGATTTTTTCGTCGGCGAGACGGCGTATGATACGCATAGCACCGCTATAATCGTAGTCTGTAAGTCTGCTGACCATTGTGCCCGTGGAACACAGCAGACGCTTTTCGGGATCAGTCATCAAAATCTCCTTTGATTTCGGGAAATACAGAATAAGTATAACAGCTTTCGCCGTCCTTTTCAAGATTAAAGCGAAAATTTTCCCGCCTGCCGTGCGCACATTTTAAATTGTCTTGACAATGTCGGCATTTTGTGATATACTTAAAAAGCACACGTTGGGATATCGTCAAGCGGTAAGACACAGCACTTTGACTGCTGCATTCGCTGGTTCGAATCCAGCTATCCCAGAAAACACCCGCCCCGCTCGCAGAGCGGGGCGTTTTGTTTTAAAACTTCGCCCCCGAGGAAATCCATGCGATCTCTCGGGGGGCGAAGTTTATCAGTTGTATGCGACTCCGCGGAGTATGGAGTCTGCTGTGGCTGTGATCACTACCGTGAGTTCTTCTTCGGCGTCGCCGAGATATACGGTGGAGCAATTGCCGTATCCGTTCAGCTCGGCTACCGTTTTGCCGTTCACACTTACTGTTGCGGAAATGGAATCGATGAGGAGCGTCAGCGAGCGGGCTTTGATCTTAAAGCTCATCGTGTCGCCTGACTTTGCGGTAAGAGCCGCTGCGTATTTGCCGATATTACATCTACCGGCATCCTCGATCGTTTCGAGCTTCCACGAGCCGCGCTCGGTTTCGGTGAATTCATCCGCGCTCTTATATCTGAGATCTTCAAAGCTACACTCTCCGATCGTTTTTTCGGGGACGGGAAGTACTTTCAGATCATCGGCACTCGCACTCTCCGCAAGGCTCATGATGTTCTTATACATATTGATAAGCGCGTCCGCCATGATTCTGTGACCCCACTCGTAGGGGTGGATTCCGTCGGGAGCGTACTCTTGGTATGTAAACTCGCCGGAACTGATTCCGTAGTCGACCGCAGTATCCACGTCGATCACGGGAAGTCCGTAATACTCGCCGAATTGGTATTCGCGGGGTTTGTTCGGTTCATTCGCGCCCTCGCTGATAACTATGGCAACAGCGGGCGTTTTTTCGTCGCCCAGGCAAGATCTGATGAGGGACTCGTAATACTGACGGAGACCGTCTGAGTTACCGTCGTTCGCGGAGAACTCGATGAAGATGATATCGGGATCATAAGAGAGAAGATGTGCTTCCGCGCGGAAGAGACCGTAGTCGGAGGGTGTGCCGCCGATGCCTGCATTTATGTAGTTTACCGTAATATCGGGGTACTGCTTCTGGAGCCACTGCTGTGCGACCTTCGCCCAACAGTGCTGACGGGTCGTTCCGCTGATCGCGCCCTGAGTGATCGATCCACCGATGTAGCCGACGGAAATATCCTCGCCGCGCTCCGCCTTCTCGAAGACTTTTGCAAATCTTGCGATGTTACCTGTCGAGCCGAGAGATTTTTCGATCATCTCGGTATAGAGCTTTTCACTGAGACCGGGATCGAATGAGTCGGGATCGGTCTCGGGCGTAAGGTGACGAGTGATCGTGAATCCGAGAGACTTCTCATCGGTACATTCGCCGGTCAACTTGTTGCGAATAAAGAACTTCGCGCTCTTGAAGAAGTCCTTTTCCTCTTCTACCTGACCTGCCGAGTGCGAATGCGTGATCTGCTCATTTATTGTAACGAGCGAGTCGGGCTTTGTCACCATTTCGTAAACTTCGGTGTCAAGACCGAGCTGAGGAAGAAGCTGCTCGGAAACGCTGTTAACGTGGCCGTAGTCGGTGAATCTCTCATAGAGGTAAAGATCTATCGCGATCTTACCACGGTTAAGACGAACGAGATTCTGGACATTCTCGAACTTTGCGAACATCGGGTCGCGTGCTTTTTCGAGGGAAGCGAGATATCTGACGAGCATCATCGCGATCTCGGCGCGCGTAGCGGAAGATGTCGGGTTGAAGCGACCGAGATCGTCTCCCGTGACGATTCCGGTAACGCGCATTTTTTCGATGCCGTCCTTAGCCCATTTCGGGATCTTTTTCGCATCGGTAAAGCTTGCGGGATTTTCAATCTCGGGGAGGCTTATGTCGCGAGAGTCGAGAAAGCGTGCGAAGAGAACGGCGAGCTCCTGACGGAGAACCTTGTCATCGGGCTTGAATGTGTTGTCGGAGTAGCCGGTGACGAGCTTTTCGCTGACAGCCCAACCGACAGCATCGGCATACCATGACTTCTTCTTCACGTCCTTAAAATTAAGGCTCGAGGCGCAACCGGTGACGTCCGCGTCGGCAAGACGCGAGAGGATCATGACAAGCTGTGCGCGTGTCATATTTTCAAACGGAGCGAAGGTGCGCTTGCTCATGCCTTCCATAATGCCGTTTTCGTATACGGTTAAAACGGCGTCCGTGTACCATTTGCCGAGCTTCACGTCATCAAACGGAGAAGTGTCAGCCGCCGAAATGACAGTCGTCAAAGACGAGAGGAGAAGCGCGAGCATTACGACCAGAGATATGATCTTTTTCATGTTTTTTACATCCTTTCGAGTGATGTTGTACTAAAACAAATTATACACTTTATCGCACAATATGTCAATACGGTTTGATGAATTTGTTAACACGGTTTCCTTAAAAGCAGCATACATCCGCCGCCGCGCTTCACATGAATCGATTCGCCCTCGCGATATATATGTTCTTCTTGCAGATATTCCTCGGGGGTCGTAAGATCGCCCCTGTCCCACGGGAGGATTCTGTCATACGGCTTCATTTCGCGAATTTCCGGAGCGTAGAGCTCGTATGCGCCGCTTATCCCGAGTGCTTCTCGGTCAATGGAGAGTGCCGTGTCTATGTCGAAAGCGTACCACGACGCGAGACATATAAGAACGTCTCCTTTTTCATTCACATAAACGCTTGCGGTTATTTCGTCGTATTCGGTCGTGACAGGGCAGTCGGGATGCCAGAAACCGTACAGTTTCGCCGTCTCTATGCCGAAAGGCTTCCATATCTGCCGCCAGATCGTCGTGCTCGTGCCGCCCTGCGACCAACCGCAACGTGCCGTCATGCCGAACAGCATCCCGCGAAACGGATTTCCGCCTCCCTCGAGCATTTCGTTCATCACGCCGAACGGCAGTCCCGATACCTCGGTGAGAATGCCGTCGGGCGACATCGCGTCGCAGTCGAAGCCCTCTCCGTTCCAGAGACTGTCGGCATAGGGGAAATGCTCCATATATATGCACGCCGAAACGCCGTTGCCGTAATAGCTTGAGTGCTCACTGCCGTTGTGTATGTCCATATCGGAAGTCGGCGAGGCCGCGAGCATAACACGACGCACGCGGCGCATTATATGCCTGTCGTAGCCGATGCCGTCAAGGTAGATCCCATCGATTCCGACGTGGCGCATCAGATAGTCAAGTCCCTTTAGATAGTAGTTGTGCCATCGCGAGCGCGAGCAGGTCTTTATCGCGCAGTCAAGCTCACCGCTTTGGAGCGGCTGATGCCACGCGGGGGTATATCCGTCGCAGAGATGCTCATTTAACCACGGCCCGCCACGCGCACGTCTCTTTTCGCCGCTCGACGAAAAGTAGTCGGCGATCCTGTCATCGTCTCCCACATAGAATATCTCGTCACCGAGTGAGCGCAGAGCCCATATCTCCGCGGCGTAGTTTGACAGTTCGCGCACGGTATAGTAGATTTTATATTTAAGCCCCATTTCGTGCGCCTTTGAAACTTCTTCGCGAAGACGGTCGGCGAGAAGAAAAGGGTAGTTTATGTTCTCATTAAGCGGCCCTCCCTGATGCAGGATGACCGTTGTGCAGTCAAGCTCTTTCGCACGTTCAAGATTCGGTATGTTCTCCGTGCTGTTCCATGTATTTTTGTGATAGTAGTGCTCAGTGTAGTGACGCTTGAGGTCGATCTGATGAAACGGCGTCGTAAGAATATGAAAATGAAGCACTTCACTTTGTCCCGCTTCAAACAGGCACTTGCCGCTTGAAGCCCAAAGGCGAAGTTCTCGCGACGCGTTGTCACGACGCAGAACAAATTTGCCGCGTCCTTCGTTTGCCCAAAGGTGCGGAAGCGGATTTGCGCCTCGCCAGTGCTCGTCCTCTTGCATGAGCTTCAGCTTCATTCCGAGTCGCGCAGAGCCGAGCCAAAGCTCGTTTCCGTCGCGTGACGCGTCCCAGCGGTACTCAAAGTAGTGCGGAGTTTTTCCGCCCGCGCGGCACATTCCAATCATATACGGC
>CAYWTG010000136.1:0-4616 GCA_964461155.1 uncultured Ruminococcus sp. | reverse complement strand
CGACGGGAGTCGATAACGTGACGTTCGCCTCGGCTTCGGGACTCCGAAGTGACGGCGTAAAGCACGTTTTTATCCTCGGAGCCGTCGACGGAGAGTTCCCCGTCGTCCCGTCCTCCGACGGATATTTTTCCGACAACGACAGAGAAAGACTTGCCGAAAACGGGATCGTGCTCGGCGCGTCTGGTGACGTCAGAGCATCGGAGGAGCTTTTTCGCTTCTACCGCGCAGTGTCGCAGGCCTCGCAGTCGCTTTGCGTGTTCATCCCGAAAAGCACCGCAGGCTCGTCCTGCCGCCCGTCAGAGGGTGCACAGCGGATTATGAAGCTCTCCGGCGCACAAGAGATAAGACACGTGTCGACTGCGGCTTCGCGGCGCGTGTTCGACAAGCTCTCGCTCGACTCTGAGCTTCGCCGGACGCGCGACAGCTCGCTTGAAGAGCTGAGAGTGAGCCTGTACGGCGAGATGCCGAAGCTTTGCGAGACGGTGACGGAGGACACTCACGTCGATGCCGAGACGGCAAGAACGCTCTTCGGAAATCGGCTGAACTTGACTCAGTCGAGGATAGAACGCTTCGTGTCGTGCCCGATGTCGTACTATTGCACGTATATACTCGATCTCGAAGAAGACAAAAAGGCCGCCGTCGCCTCACCCGATATCGGAAGATTCGTTCACGCCGTGCTCGAGCAGTTTTTTACGGTGACGTCGGGAGAAAAATATCCTCTTTCGCGCGAGCGGACGGACAGCCTTTGCGAGAGCATAACCGAGGACTACATCCGCCGCACGTTCGGCGAGGACGTGGACGGACGCCTTAAATACCTGTTTGTCCGCTTGAGACGGAAACTGTCGGTATTTTTAGAGGCGATAATGGAAGAAATGGCGCAGAGCCGATTTGAGATATATCGCACCGAGCTCCCCGTAGGCGGCGTTCGCGGTGAGGAAGCTGTCGCCGCGCCGAAAGCGATAAATTTTGAATGCGCCGACGGCGGCACGGTGTCGCTTTACGGAATAATAGACAGACTCGACATCTACAAAACGGAGGGGAAGACCTACATCCGTGTTATCGACTACAAAACCGGCAAACGCCGCTTCTCCTACGAAAACGTGAAGCTCGGGCTCGATGTGCAGCTCCTTTTATACCTGTTTTGCGCGTGGAAGTCGGAAAATACAAAATTCGCGCGGGAAATATCAAGCGGGGAGATCTTGCCCGCCGGCGCGATGTACCTCTCGATACGTCCCGACGACCCGAGCGCACCGTCGCCCGTAAATTCGGACGAGGCGCGTGAGCTCATGGCTAAAAGCATCGAGCGAAGCGGAGTCGTATGTGACGAGCGTGACGTGCTTGACGCGATGGACAGCGGGATCACGGGCAAATATACTCCCGTGACGCTGAAAGCCGACGGGAGCTACAAGCAGTGTGCGTCGCTTGCGTCTCTCGAGAGGTTCGGTGAGCTTTACCGCGAGCTCGGCGACACGGTCTGCCGAATAGCGGACGAAATGAAAAGCGGCCTTGCCGCACCCCGACCGATAGATAACGCCGCCGTCGATCCGTGCGCGTTCTGCTCGGCGGGCGAAATTTGCAGAAGACGGAGGAGTGCTCGTTGATATGGGAAAAATGAGTTGGACAAATGCGCAAAAACGCGCGATCGACGGGCGCGGAAATATCCTCGTATCTGCGGCGGCGGGCTCGGGAAAGACCGCAACGCTGACAGCGAAGATAATATCCCTTTTGACATCGGGAGAACATGAGCTGTCGCAGTTTTTGATAGTTACATTCACGAAAGCGGCGGCGGGTGAGATGCGCGAGAGAATTTCACGAGCACTCGCCGAGGCCGCACTATCCGACAGCGCGATGTCGCGTCACCTGCGCGATGTTTCGACGGCCGATATATGCACGATCCACAGCTTTTGCACGAAGCTTCTTCGCGAGAATTTCGCCGCCGTCGGCCTTTCGCCGTCGTTTTCGGTGTGCGACGACGCGGAAGCCTCGGTCATGAAAGCACGCGCGATGGAGAACACGGTCGATGATCTGTTTTCACACCGCATATCCGTCGGCACAGGCGACGCGGATGTCTTCGCGCTTGCCGATACAGTGGGCGCGACGCGCGACGCCGCAAAGCTTGATGCGTCATTACGCGACCTTTACGACAAGCTTGTATCTATGGGACTTGACGAGAGCTTTCTCACGGATTGTGCCGAGCGTCTGAATGACGCGGCAAACGGGGACTTTTTCGCCTCGCCTTGGGGAGAGGTGCTGTGCGCCCGTGTCGTTTCGGCGGCGGAGCATTATCTCTCGATACTTACGCCGCTCATGTCGGAAATGGCAAAAAGCGAGGCTGTGACAAAAAAATATATGCCTGCGGCGCGTTCACTTGAAGCCTATCTCGAGAGCGTTGTCTCCGAGTCGAGCCGAGTATCTTACGAAAAAATGAAGAGTGCCGTGCTCGGATTTTCCTCCGTGACCCTGTCCGCGCTTTCGGCAAAAGACAAAACGGAAGCCTCCGAGAGCTTTAAGAGCCTCAAGGACGAGATCAAAAAGTGCTTCACCACGGTCGTCAACAAATACTTTTTGTCATCCCCCGAGGATATCGCGCGTAGCATGAGGCGCACCGCCTCGATCCTCAGCGCGGGCGCGGCGGTTTTGACGGTGTATTCCAAAAGGTACACCGAAATGAAGCGTGAGCGCGACTGCCTTGATTTCGCCGATCTCGAGACGCTCGCACGTCGACTGCTCGTCGCGCCCGACGGCACACCGACTGCAGCCGCACGTGAGATCTCGCGCAGATACCGATTTGTGTTTATAGATGAATATCAGGACACGAACCGCGTGCAGGACAGCATATTCCGTGCCGTGAGCATGGAGAGTGAAAAATTCTTCGTCGGCGACATCAAGCAGAGCATATACCGTTTCAGAGGAGCGGAGCCGGAGGTATTCAGCGAATATCGAGTGGCTTGGAAAGACGACAAGTCGGATGCCGGCGCGAACGGCGTTGGCGCGGGAGTGGATAGTATCATCGCGCGCGGAGATGCCGACGGACGCAGTATATTCATGAGCGAGAACTTCCGCTGTGCCGAGCCGATCGTGAAATTCGTGAACGCCGTGTCGCGCAGGATGTTCCCGTTCGGAGGAGTGCCGTTCACGGAGGATGACTGCCTCGTTTACGGCGGCGTGTCAAAGGGATCTTTACCTGTCGAGGTGTGTCTGCTTGACGGAAGTCGAAGAAAAAGCGCGGATGAGGAGGCTCTGTCCGAGTCGGAATATGTCGCACAGCGCATATGCGAGCTTATTCGTTCGGGCGAGTACAGGCCGTCCGACATCGCCGTGCTTCTCAGAAGCGCGAATCATTCGGGAGATGAGTACGTTCGCGCGATAGCGGCACGCGGAGTTCCCGCGAAGCTTGCGGGAGGCTCGCCGTTTGCCGAGGAGCGCGAGGTCATATTGACGCTCGACATACTTCGCGCAGTCGACGACCCGCTTCGCGATATCCCGCTCACGGGCGCGATGCTTTCGTCCGTGTTCGGCTTTACGCTCGATGAGCTCATAGCGATCAGGCGAGCAGAGGGCACGTCGCACGACTGCTCGGTATATTCGTCGATACTTCGCGCTTCGGACGGAGAGGGTGCGCTTGCCGAAAAATGCCGCGAATTCGTTTCGCGTATATCCGCACTCAGAAACGCCGAGCGCGGCATGAGCTCCGACAGATTTATAGATCACGTCATCAGAGAGTGTTCGCTGTTTGACTGCGCTGAGGTCACGTCCTCGCCGTGCGGCAGAGAGAATATCCTCCGTCTGCGCGACCTCGCGCTCACATATGAGTCGACGGGTTACGGCGGACTTTACGGATTTCTTTCGTTCGTCGACGAAAAGCTTGCCGCAGGTGAGTTGACTGTCGACTCATCCGACGGACAAAACGCAGTTACCGTTATAAGCATACATAAATCAAAGGGACTCGAGTTTCCCGTGTGCTTTCTTTCCGAGTGCGGCAAAAAGAGGAACGTCTCCGACGAGAGGGCGGGACTCGTGCTTCACCGAACGCTCGGCGCGGCAACGCGTCTGCCGGACGACGGCGGGCTTGTGATGTGCGGAAATCCCATCCGCGACGCTGTCGGCGTAAAGATCGGAGAGGAGAGTGCCGAGGAGGAGATGCGTGTGCTGTATGTCGCGATGACGCGTGCGGTCGAGAGGCTGTTTGTCACGGCGAAATGCTCGGCCGCACCTCAAAAAGAGCTCTCCGACGCGCTCGAACGTCTTCCGTTTGAGGATGAATACTCTGTGAAAAGCGCGCCGCGAATGATAGATCACATACTTTCGGCGATCTCCGCCGACAGCACGCTCCCCGTGAAGGTCACAGCGGTGATGCGCACGGACGAGCCTGTGAGCACGTCGGTTTTGATGAGTGCGGAGGAGGACGAAAGCGTCGCGTCGGACGCTGTGGATGTCGCGAAGATCGCGGAAAATATTTCGTTTGAGTATCAAAACTCGCACATGACCGAACTGCCGTCGAAGCTTGCTGTGTCGGTTTTGTATCCGAAGCTTCTTGACGCAGACGACGAAGAAAACGGAGACGTGCCGCTCGCGGAGGGGATTTTCTTCGATGACGCCTCGGCGGAAGATATCAC
>CAYWTG010000135.1:0-4637 GCA_964461155.1 uncultured Ruminococcus sp. | reverse complement strand
CAAATCTGGAGCGTGGCTCATATCATCCGATCACGCTCGTTCAGCGTCAGTGCGAGGAGATCTTCCGCTCGATGGGCTTTACCGTCGAAGACTACAGCGAGATCGTAACGGACTACGAGTGCTTTGAGTCGCTCAATATTCCGAAAAATCACCCCGCACGCGATATGCAGGACACATACTACCTCGAAAACGGTCAGCTTCTCAAGAGCCAGACCTCCGCAGCGCAGAACGCGATCTACAAGAAGTACCGCGACGCGCTCATAAACGAAGGCAAGCCAATCAAGGCGATCTTCCCCGGCAGATGCTTCCGCAACGAGGCGACCGACGCCTGCCACGAGAACACTTTCTTCCAGATGGAGGGAGTCATGGTCGACCGCAACATCTCGATCTCGAACCTCATCTTCTTCATGAAGACGATGCTCTCCGAGGTGTTCGGCCGTGATATAAAGGTGCGTCTGCGTCCCGGATTTTTCCCGTTTGTCGAGCCGGGATTCGAGCTTGACATAAACTGCCTCATCTGCGGCGGCGAGGGTTGCCCCTCCTGCAAGCACAGCGGCTGGCTCGAGCTTTGCCCCTGCGGCATGATACACCCCGCAGTGCTCCGCGCGGGCGGAATCGACCCCGAAGAGTACACGGGCTTTGCGTTCGGACTCGGACTTACGAGACTTGTTATGATGAAGTACGGTATCAAGGATATCCGCGACCTCAACAGCGGCAGCCTCAAAGTGCTTTCGCAGTTTACGGACGACAAATAAGGAGGAGATTTAGGACTTATGCTTTTGTCAATGAATTGGATATGCGACTTTGTCGACCTCTCCGGACTCGACAGACTCGAGCTTATCAATAAGTTTTCACTCTCCACCGCAGAGGTGGAAAACGAGATATTCTTCAAGGGAAGCGATATTTCGGGAATAGTTTGCGCGGAGATCCTCAGCGTTGAGGATCATCCTAAGTCAAGAAAGCTTCATCTTCTGAAGGTTGACGCGGGCGAGGCGGAGCCTGTGGACGTTGTCTGCGGTGCGCCCAATGTTCGCGCCGGCATGAAGACCGCTTTCGCAAAGCTCGGTGCGCAGATCGGTGATATCACGATCGCTCCCCGTGCGCTTGCGGGATATACTTCAAACGGTATGTGCTGCTCCGAGCGCGAGCTCGGAATCAGCGACTCCGGCGACGGAATCATGGATCTCGATCCCTCAATCCCCGTCGGATGCGACCTCAAGACCGTTTTCGACATCGACGATATCGTCTTCGAGGTAGATAACAAATCTCTCACAAACCGTCCCGATCTCTGGGGTCACTATGGTATCGCGCGTGAGTTTGCCGCTCTCGCAGGACGTGAGCTCCGCGCTCCCGCAACGGCAGACCTTTCCGTGTACGACAATCTCGAGCGCGTCGATCTCAAGATCGAAGATCCGCTCTGCTACAGATATTCCTGCCTGCGTTTTGAGGGCATCACACGTCATGAGAGCCCCGTAAATATGAAGATACGTCTCCACTATTGCGGAATGAGAGCTCTCAACTTCCTTGCGGACCTCACAAACTACATGATGCTCGAGCTCGGTCAGCCGATGCACGCATTCGACTCGCGCCGCGTTGAGAAGATCCGCGTTCGCCGCTTCGACGAGCCTTTTAACTTCACGACTCTCGACGGCACGGAGCGCAGATGCGACGAGAATACTCTCATGATCTGCAATGGCGACACACCCGTCGCGATAGCCGGCATCATGGGCGGACTTGACTCCGAGATCGTTGACGATACAAGCTCGCTCACACTCGAGAGCGCGACTTTCGACGCCGCGTCCATCAGAAAATCCACCGTTCGCCTCGCTCACAGAACCGATGCTTCAAACAGATACGAAAAGAGCCTCGACCCCGAGCTCACGACTCTTGCGATAGCGAGATTCGTAAAGCTTCTGTGCGACGCCGACAGCGGTGCCGTCGTCACATCCGCGCTGACCGACGAATACGTCAAGCATTACGACGACGTTCGACTTGACTTCGACAAGGCGTTCGTCGACAGATACACCGGTATCGAGATCTCAAACGAGGCCATCGTGAAGACGCTTACCGCGCTCGGCTTCGGCGTAGAGCTCGAAGATGACCGCTTCAGCGTCAGCGTCCCGAGCTGGAGAGCCACAAAGGATGTCACGATCAAGGCCGATATCATCGAGGAGATCACACGTATCTACGGATACGACAACTTCGACGTGCACACCGCAAAGGCACCGCTTTATCCCGTCCGTGCGCAGATCGAAAAGAGCGACGAGGATCGCATAAAGGATATCCTCGTTAAACGCTTCTCGCTACATGAGCTCCATTCCTACGTTTGGGCGTATTACGATGAGTATAAGGCACTCGGCATTGAGATCGAGAAGAACGTCGACCTTGTAAACGCGACAAACCCGAATATAAAGACGATCCGCTCGTCCGTCATCCCGACACAGCTTTGCCAGCTCAAGACAAACACCGCCTTTGCGCCGTCTCTCGGAGTTTTCGAGATCGGCAGAGTCGTAAACGGACTTCGCGACGACGGAATGTGCGATGAGAAGAAGATGCTCGCGATAACGCTTTACAGCAAGACTGAGAGCACCGAGGAGCTTTATTTCAAGCTTCGTGATATGATAGCCGTCATTGCCGACGACATCAAGCACGAGAGCCTCGAGTTCAAAAAGGGAAGTGCCGCTCACTCGTATGAGCATCCGAAGAACCTCAACGAGATCATCTGCGCAGGTCGCACCATCGGTCGCATCGGCATCGTATCTCCCACCGTCGCGCGCAATATCGATAAGAAAGCGAATATCGTTTTCGCCGAGATCGAGACGGCCGCGTTCGCCGAGATAGCAAACCGCAGCATCAGCTACGACGTGCCTTCGCGTTTCCCCGAGATCGAGCTTGACCTGTCGTTCGTATCCGAGTCGTACCGCCCCATCGCCGAGGCGATCGCAGGCGAGAACTGCCCGCTCATAAAGAAAGTTTCGGTAGCCGATATTTACGCCGACGAAAACGGTAAATCGATCACCGTCAGACTTCTCTTCTCGCATCCCGAAAGAACGCTCACAAAGGAAGAGGTTCTCGAGGTAGTCGGACACGTGACCGACAGACTTGAAAAAGAGGGAATCACCCTTAAAAACAAAGTCCAGATGTAAAGGAGCACTTTGAAATGGTATACAAGATGAATATCGCGGGACTTGACCGCGAGCTTACCATATGTCCGCTTAACGAAAACCTCTCCATCGCCGGTTTTATAATGTTCGGTGACCCCGAGCTTACGACAGCTTGCGCCGAGAAGCTTTTGGAGCGTGCTCCCGAGTATGACTACATCCTCACGGCAGAGGCAAAGGGAATACCGCTCGCACACGAGATGTCGCGTCTTGCGGGAAACCGCCGCTACTGCCTCGCGAGAAAGAAGCCGAAGCTCTATATGACCGACATCGTCGAGGTCGATGTGCAGTCGATCACGACAAAGGGTGCGCAGAAGCTTTATCTCGACGGCGCAGAGGCCGCTCTGATGAAAGACAGTCGAGTTTTGATCGTGGATGACGTCATCTCCACGGGAGAGAGCCTCGCGGCTCTTGAGAAGCTCGTAGCGGCCGTCGGAGGCAATGTGGTCGGTCGCATGACTGTCCTCGCCGAGGGCGAAGCCGCAGAGCGCGACGACATAGTTTATCTTGAAAAGCTCCCGCTGTTCACACCCGACGGAAAACCGATCGAGTAAAGCACGAATATACACACAAAACCCCCGCCGAGCCCGGCGGGGGTTTTGTGATGAGGTGCGGGGGCTGAGCTTTTCTCCGATATTCCGCGAAAAAATCCGAACGTCTCACATCTTGTGCTGACGTTCGGATTTTTATATCGTTATAAATGTCGAATAACGGTCATTTACGCGTTTTTCTTGTCGTGGCGGAACATTCCGACGAAGATCGAAACAAGGGAGAAGCACTCGCAGATGATTGCGCCGATGGAGCCTGTCACGATATTGTAGATAAGCCAAGAGGGAGAGTTGATAAGGGCGCATCTTCTGAGTCCCGCGGAATCGTTAAGCTTGTAGCCGATAGTTATCGCAACCATGCCGATGACGGGGAGCACCTCGATTATGAGATTGAACGCAGTCGCCTCTTTGCCGAACACGGTGAAGTTTAAGATGTACACCGCGATATACGAGGCTATAAATGCGATGAACCAAGGGGTGCTGTCGGCTTTTAATTTGTCTCTGAAAATGAACACCGCGGCGCGAATGATAGCCAAGATGTTCATAATTCCGCCGACGGCGGCTCCGAGCATTATAAAATTGACCGCGAAGAATGTGGAACCGATAAGTTGCATCAACATTACGGTACGCTGACTTTTTCCCTGGTAGGACAATATGTTGAACATCATGGCAACAATGCCGATGCTCTGAGCGACGATTTGCATACGACTCTCCTCTGGATTTGAATTTCGGAAATATAAGACGTAAGACGGGAAACAGCTTCGCGCGTCGGCGACTTTGCGAGAGCGTATCACACGGCACGCATGGGGCTTTTCACCAAAAAAGCATCGACAAAGTCGATGCTTTTAATGGGGGAAGATGGATTCGAACCATCGAAGTCAGTGACAACAGATTTACAGTCTGCCCCCTTTGGCCGCTCGGGAATTCC
>CAYWTG010000134.1:0-4655 GCA_964461155.1 uncultured Ruminococcus sp. | reverse complement strand
GTCTTTGAGGCGGGATATGCTTTTGCAGATCGCCTCGCGGTCGAGCGGCGCGTTTTTCGCCTGTGCGACGCAATCTCCTCGGACGTCAACGGAAATGTCCCCCGTGAAAAGTTCAAGTCGCGCGGGAGAGCCGACCTCGAGCGTCAGCTTTGCGCGTATCGCGCGTCGGCGCGCAGCATCGTCATGAGGAATGCTCGCGCTTTTCGCGTCCTCGGCACGCACTCCGTTCATGCGTGCAAATCGTCCGGTATAATATCCGTCCGTAAAGCCGCCGCGAGAGAAAAGACTCTCGAGCTGCTCGATCTCCTCGCGCGTAGCGGCACGTCTCTCGTCGAGCAGGCGACGCCAGATGCGCGTCGTGCCGTAAACGTAATCGGCACTTTTGAGCCGTCCCTCGAGCTTGAGCGAGGCAACTCCGCTCTCGATGATATCGGGCACATGAGCGGCAAGGCACATATCCTTGAGACTCAGCGGATACGGCGACGCGCCTTTTGCGCCGTCGAGCCGATACGGCAGGCGGCAGGGCTGTGCGCACTGTCCGCGATTTCCGCTTCGCCCGCCCATAGCCCAGCTCATGAGGCACTGTCCCGACACCGACACGCAGTGTGCGCCGTGGACGAATATCTCAAGCTCTATCGGTGAGCTGTCACCGAGCGTGAAAAGCTCATCGCGCGAGAGCTCTCTCGGGCAGACCATCCTCGAAAAGCCGAGTGACTTCAACGCTTCGGCGTCAAGCGAGTTTGTGCCCGTCATCTGCGTGCTCGCGTGAAGCTCGATCGACGGCATCCTCTCGCGAAGCACCATCGCAAGGCCCGCGTCGGCGACGATGAAAGCATCCGCACCCGCGAGATAAAGCTCCTCCGCCAGCTCCGCCGCGCGGGAAAGCTCCGCGTCGCGAAGTCGCGTGTTTATCGTAATGTATGATTTCACCGAATGGAGCGCACAGCTCTCGATAGCTTCGTGAAGCTCGTCGGAGGTGAAGTTTTTCGCTCTCATACGGTTTGAAAAAAGCTCCGCGCCGAAGTAAACGGCGTCGGCTCCCGCTTCGATGGCGGCCGCGAGCGATTCGGGAGAGCCTGCGGGAGATAGGAGCTCGGGAAGCGGCTTATTTATCACTTTCACGTCTGAGAAGAGCCTCGATCATGCGAAGCTTGCCGTCGCGCGAAGCATCTGCCCCCGCGCCGTCGTCCATTGTGAGCTGTGCGTCGCCGTCCGCGTCCGTGGTTGCCTCCGCGTTCTCCGTGGGAAGTGCTTCTTCTTTCACGCCGAGGCGTTCCTTGAGCGCGGCTATCTCCTCTTTGAGGCGGCGGTTGTTCACGTCGTAAAGCGAGATCTGCGCCTCGAGATTGCGCACGCGCTTTTCCGCGACGAGCTTGTCCGCGCAAAAATCAACGGCGCAAAGGAGGGCGGCATCAAGCTGTGAACGCTTCACGTCGTGAGACAGGCGAGTCATCATCGTGTCCATGCGCTCCGCGATGCTTTTCACAAACTCATCCGATTCGTCGGTCACAAGCGACATCTTTATTCCCGCGACATTAAACTCAACTCTTCTTTTTATTTTTTCTTCCATGGTACGCTCCGTTCCGCCGCCGAAAAGCGGCAATATTATTTCAAATATTTCGGGCACTTTACGTGCAAAATTCGCCATCGGTGTTGAAAATACGGCGGGCAGAAGGTATAATATAATCGAAAGATGATATTGCTACTTCACCGTACATTATTATTATAATATATATTTCCGCCAAAGTGAATACTTTTCGCGAAAATTTAACCTTTTTTCGGAGATTTTTAAGGAGGCGTACATATGTACTACGACATCGGGCGCGTCACGCCGCACGAAAAGCGTGCCGAGGAGCTCTTTCTCGCGGGATATAACTGCGCGCAGGCCGTTTTTGCCGCGTTTTGCGATCTGACGGGACTTGAGAGTGAGACCGCGCTTAACATTGCCTCTCCGTTCGGCGGTGGCATTTGCGGTCTTCGCGACAACTGCGGTGCGCTATCGGGGATGCTCATGGCACTCGGCATGATAAGCGGCGGCTACGACGTGCGCGACAACAAATCGAAAAGCGCGCTCTACGGTGCGGGAAAGGCTCTCGCCGAAGAGTTTTCCGCTCTGCTCGGCAGTATGAAGTGTCGCGAGCTTCTCGCGGGGCTGAAGCTGTCGAGTACACCGTCGGTGCGCACCGAAGAATACTACAAAAGTCGCCCATGCGCGAAATTCTGCGCCGTCGCGGCGCATCTGCTCGACTCGTACCTCGAAAAGGCGCAAGGCGAGCTTGAGGGTGAATCTTCCGCAAATGAAAAATAATTCGGCATACGCCGCCTTTTCGCTCGTCTTTTCCTTTCTCGCCTTTCGCCTCACAGGTGCTCTCGTGTCGGGTGCGGGTGACAGTGCCGCGTACATCCTCTCGTGGGCTGTCGGGCTCTTTTCGGCACTCGTCTTCCTGCGGCGCATTCCGCGTCCCGTGACTGAGACGATGATCTTCGAGAGTTCAGAGGACGAATGCGAGCACGTCGAGATGTCCCCATCTCCCTCCGCAGACGTCACCGAGTGCGCCTCGCGACGCGTTTTGAGGAATATTTTGATCTTTATCGCATCGCTTTCGATCTTGCTTGCGGCAAATTTCGTCTTCGCTCTCATCAAAGGCGCGGGAAGTCCTCGCGCGATAAGCGCACGCGTGATATTTGAAAGCTCACTCTTAAAGCCGTTTTGCGAGGAAGCCCTCTTTCGCGGCGCGTACCCTGCCCTGTGCCGCCGCGGCGAGATCTCGCCGGTTTTGACGACCATCGCGTGCAGTGCGGCATTCGCCGCGATCCACAGCGGAAGCTCCGCGATATTCGCGCTTTTCGCGGGCATCGTCTTGTCCCTTGCCGAGGAAAGATCACATCTGGGAAGTCGCGGATTTCTGCTCACATTCGCCGTGCACGGCACGTATAATCTCACGCTTTGCCGTATTTCGTCGAGCTTATAAAAGGAGGCTCTCGCATGAACGCGGAAAGAAAGGCTCTCATCGAGAGCATCACACAAAAATATGCCGACTGCCCGTATCCGTCACCGCGCGTCTCGCGCCGAGGAAAGCCACGACTGACCGTGGATCTCTCGCGCCTTTCGGACGAAGAAGTCAGGCTCAGAGACGAGTTCTACATGAGCTGCGCGCTCGAGCTTGCCGACCTTGCCGCGAGTCGCGGAGAGGTGCCCGTCGGTGCCGTCGTCGTTCGCGAGAATGAGATAATCTCGGCGGACTTCAACGGCCGCGAGGAAGAAAAGAACGCGCTGTATCACGCGGAGACCGCCGCGATCGGCGAGGCTTGCCGCGTGCTCGGCGGGTGGAGGCTCCCGGGATGCGAGCTGTTTGTCACGCTCGAGCCGTGTATCATGTGCGCGGGAGCGATAGTCTCGTCGCGAATGCCGCGAGTCGTGTTTGCGGCCGCAGATGCACGCGCGGGGGCCGTGGGCTCGGTCACGGACATCTGCTCTCTTCCGTTAAATCACCGTCCTGCGGTAAAAAGCGGAGTTCTCGCCGAAAAATGCGAGTCGCAGCTCAAAGCTTTTTTCGAGTCAAGGCGGTAAAAGCCACAGCCTACACGCAAAACGAAAATAATTCGCCGCGCGGCATCTCTCGACCGTCGGCGTTAAATCGGAGGTATATATGCAAAACGAAACGAGCGCAGCCCTCATCTGGAGCGACAGAAAAAGAACCATTTTCGGCCTGCCGTGGTCATTCACGAGGTACTTCCTTTACGAAAACAAGCTGATAATCGACACGGGATTTTTCTCGCGCCACGAGGAGGAGATCCGACTTTACAGGATCATGGACATCTCCCTCAAGCGCAGCTTCGGCGAGAGGATATTCGGTCTCGGCACGATCCACTGCTGTTCGGGAGACAAGACCTCGCCGGAGTTTGACATAAAGCGCATCAAGCTCTCGCGAAAGGTCAAGGAGCGTCTGTCGGACATGGTCGAAGAGGAGCGTCAGCGTCGCAGGATCGGCACGCGTGAATTTATGGAAAGCGACTTTGACGACGAAGCGGGCTCGGATTTTCACGACTGAAAGACTGCAAAGCCGCCGCACCGAGATTTTTTCGGTACGGCGGCTTTTCGCAAGCTTTTCGTCAGTCGCGTCGGGCGGTTTCAGCTTCGCGGAGAAAATCCGTTAACAAAGTCCCACTTCGCTGTTCGGACGCTTTCACCCGTCACGGTGGGTGGCGGCTTGCGGCACAAAGTGTGCCCTCGGCGGGGACGTCACTCGTGTGACTCGGAATATCCGCGACGCACGTCCTCACCCGTCACGGTGGGCAGCGGTTTGACGGACGCAAAGTGTGCCCTCGGTGGGGTGTCACGTGGCGGCTCGGAATATCGTGACGCACGTCCTCACCCGTCACGGTGGGCGGCGGTTTGACGGACGCTGACGACGAATTTCTCTCACAAGTGCGGGGAAAAAGAAAAATCCCCGAACCACGCGCGGGAGTCGGAGAAAAACCGAATCCTGTGCAAAAGTCGGAGAAACTCCGTCTCGTGACGTAGTCTGAGGCGGGCTCGTGACATGGTCGGAGAAAAGAAAAAACTCCAAATCTCGGAGAGATCGGAGAAAAAGAAAAGAGGGTGAATGATGGGAGTCGAACCCACGACCTCCAGGGCCACAACCTGGCGCTCT
>CAYWTG010000133.1:0-4700 GCA_964461155.1 uncultured Ruminococcus sp. | reverse complement strand
CAAGTCAACGAAGCACTTGTAACGGGAGAGTCGGATGAAATATTGAAACGTCCCGACGACACTCTTCTTTCGGGAAGCTACGTAGTCAGCGGAAGCGCATATGCCAGACTCGACGCCGTCGGCGCGGACTCTTTTGTATCAAAGCTCACGCTCGACGCGAAAAAGACTAAGAAAAAAGAAACGCGCGGCATGATGCTGTCGCTGAAGATACTGATCGTCATAATCGGCATTCTTGTCATACCGCTCGGGGCTACGCTGATGCTCCGACACCATTTCTCGCTCGGGATCGATATCCGCGACAACGTCACACAGACCGCCGCCGCGATAATCGGAATGATCCCCGAGGGACTTTATCTTCTCGTAAATGTCACGCTTGCGGTAAGCGTCATAAAGCTTGCCAGACGCGACACACTTGTCCATGATCTCGGATGCATCGAAACACTCGCACGCGTCGACACGCTCTGCGTTGACAAAACGGGAACGATCACCGACAACTCCATGCTTGTCAGCGATATAGTACCTCTCCGCTCGGATATCGATGCGAAAGCACTCGTTCGCGATCTGGTTTACAATATGCCGGACGACAATATAACGATGTCGGCACTGAAAGCTCATTTCAACGGCGAGATCGGACGACGCGCGCTCGAAGTCGCTCCGTTTACTTCAAGCACAAAAACAAGTGCGGCCTCTTTTTCAAGCGGCGAAAAATACATTCTCGGTGCTCCCGAATTTATTCTCGGCGAACGCTACCGCGATTACGCGAAAGTTATAACGCCGTATGTGGACGACGGAAAAAGAGTTCTCTTGTTTGCACAAAGCGACGCACTTCTCATAAGCCGCGCCGGCAGAGTAGTGCCTCTCGCGCTTGTCACACTTACAAATCCCGTAAGACCCGAAGCCGCCGACACTTTCAGCTATTTCACGCGGCAGGGCGTGACGATAAAGGTCATCTCCGGTGACAACCCGCTGACCGCATCCGCCGCCGCAAGAGACGCGGGTATCGTGGGATACGAAAACTGCATCGACATCTCAGACCTCACGGACGACGAGATTTACGAAGTCGCAGAGGAATATACTGTGTTCGGGCGCGTGTCTCCGAATCAGAAGCGTGTGCTCATACGTGCGCTGAAAAGCCGCGGCCACACCGTCGCGATGACCGGCGACGGCGTTAATGACATTCTCGCGATGAAAGACGCCGATTGCAGTATCGCCATGGCGTCGGGAAGCGATGTCGCGTGCCGCGTGGCGCATCTCGTTTTGCTGAAATCTCAGTTTTCGTCACTGCCGTCCGTCGTCGCCGAAGGGCGTCAGGTCATAAACAATATCGAACGCTCGGCATCACTGTTTCTGGTGAAGAACATCTTCTCGTTCTTGCTCGCGCTGATCTCCGTAATCGCGGTGTTTGAGTATCCTCTGCAACCCGTTCAGATCTCACTCGTAAGCGGCCTTACGATCGGCATACCATCGTTTATTTTGGCACTTGAGAAAAACGAAAAACGAGTGCGAGGAAGATTTCTTTTGAATGTTATCTACAAAGCGTTGCCGGCCGCGCTGACGGATCTCATCGTGGTTATCGGTGTCATATTGTTTGCCGACGCCTATAATATAAGCAGCGATATGACCTCGTCGATAATTACTATTCTCATGGGTCTTGTCGGATTCACCATGATATTCAGGCTCTGCCGACCGTTCAATAAGCGGCGAGTCGCACTGCTTTGCGGCCTTGTCGTTTTATTCATGGGTGCGCTCATAGTAATGCCGTCATTTTTCGAGATAACTCATCCCGACTACGGCGGATGGCTCGTGCTCGGCGTATTTGCTCTGCTGATCCCGTCCGTCATATACACGCTTTCCGCCACGCTTCGCGTGACAGCACAGTACGTATTCAAGCTTGCCGATACCATTTCGGAAAGCAGAAAATAATATCATAAAATATCCGCAGCAATGCGGGAATGGAGAATAATATGGATATCATCAAAGAATTATCACTCATCGGTATCGTGCCTGTTATAGCACTCGACGACGCAAAAGACGCTTCGCCTCTCGCAAACGCGCTTTGCAAGGGCGGACTCCCGTGCGCCGAGATCACATTCAGAACCGACGCCGCAGAGGAGTCTATCCGCATCATGTCGAGCGAATACCCCGATATGCTCGTCGGCGCGGGCACGGTTCTCACCTGCGAGCAGGCTGACCGTGCAATAAAAGCCGGTGCGCGTTTCCTCGTGTCTCCCGGACTTAATCCCGAGGTCGTAAAGCACTGCATAAAGAACGGCTATCCGATAGTTCCCGGTTGCGCGACCCCCTCGGAAGTCGAAAGCGCGATTTCCCTCGGGCTCGACACAGTTAAGTTTTTCCCCGCAGAGGCGGCCGGCGGTATCGCCATGATCCGTGCAATGTCCGCCCCCTACGGCAAGATCAAGTTTATGCCGACAGGCGGCATCGGAGAGGGTAATCTCAACGACTATCTTTCATTCGGCAAGATCTTCGCGTGCGGCGGAAGCTGGATGGCTCCGAAAAAGCTCATCTCCGCAGGCGAGTTTGATAAGATCGAGTCTCTTACTCGCGGTGCCGTTTCCGCGATGCTCAACATAAAGCTTCATCATGTCGGAATCAACTCAAATTCCGCAGAAGCGCGTGCATCTGCCGAGGCATTCGCCGCAATTCTCGGCACAGACACTCGCGAGACCGACATCTCCGTTTGGTCGGGCGACAAGATCGAGATCATGAGCGAGGCAATAAAGGGAAGTGTTGGACATATCGCACTGTCCGTAAACTACGTAGATCGCGCAGTTTACCATCTTTCAAAGCGCGGACTTAATTTTGACTTGTCCACCGCAAAATACGACAATGCGGGCAACATGACATTCGTCTACGCCGAAAACGAGATCTGCGGATTTGCGATCCACCTCGTAAAAAATTCTTAATGTAAATAAAACACGGTAATATAAGAGAGGTCAACAAAATGAAAAGAGTTGTAACATTCGGCGAGCTCATGCTGAGACTTGCCCCCAACGGATACTATCGCTTCTTCCAGAACGATCAGATGCAGGCCACCTTCGGCGGCGGAGAGGCCAACGTCGCGGTCAGCCTTGCCAACTACGGCCTTGACAGCGTTTACGTAACAAAGCTTCCGTCTCACGCCATCGGTCAGGCTGCGGTAAATTCCCTCAGATATTTCGGTGTAGACACCTCGAAGATCGTTCGCGGAGGCGACAGAGTCGGAATATACTTCCTTGAGAAGGGTGCATCCCAGCGCGGCTCGGTCTGCATCTATGACCGAGCTCATTCCGCAATCGCGGAAGCCGACAGCGCAGACTTCGACTGGGACGCAATATTCGACGGTGCAGACTGGTTCCACTTCACCGGAATCACCCCCGCGCTCGGCGAAAACGTTGCCGCTATCTGCCTTGAGGCTTGCAAAGCGGCAAAAGCTCACGGCGTGAAAATCTCCTGTGACCTCAACTACAGAGGCAAGCTTTGGACACGCGAACAGGCTCGCCGTACCATGACCGAGCTTTGCAAATACGTTGACGTATGCATCTCGAACGAGGAGGACGCAAAGGACGTATTCGGTATTGAAGCCGAAGGCTCCGACATCTACGGCGGTAAGCTCAATCATGAGGGCTATAAGTCCGTTGCAAAGCAGCTCGCAGATACATTCGGCTTTGAAAAGGTCGCGATCACACTTCGCTCCTCAATATCCGCAAACGACAACGACTGGGCGGGTATGCTCTATGACGGAAATGAGTATTGCTTCTCGAAATCGTACCACCTCCATATCGTCGACAGAGTCGGCGGCGGAGACTCATTCGGCGGCGGACTCATCTACGCTCTGCTCAGCGGAAAATCCACCAAGGACGCTATCGAGTTTGCAGTAGCCGCATCCGCTCTCAAGCACTCGGTCGAGGGTGACTACAACAGAGTCGGTGTAGCTGAAGTTGAAAAGCTCTCCGGGGGCGACGGCTCGGGCAGAGTCCAGAGATAAGCGCGAATTCAAAGCTCGTGTGCTGTCAAGCTCATAAGTTCGCTTCAATTTGTTAAAGTCTTTTCTTTGTTAACATTTTAACATTGAATTATTTTGACTTTTGCCTTATAATAAATTACGTAATTTATTTAGCATTGAACAACTGCGAGGTGGCAATAATGAACTTGAGGGTGAACGGCCAATTACCGCCCAATATTCGCGAAGATGATGAGCTCCTACACGCTCCGAACCCAATATCGGTGATCGGAGAGATCTCACGCATAGTAAACTCACGAATCGTCGAAGGCGAAGAAAGAAATCCGCTTTTTCAAAAATCGTCGCGACTTCTGATGATGGAGCTCGGATACCGCGACGGCGTGACACAGCTCGACCTCGTCAAAGCAACACATCTGAAGGCTCCGACAATAAGCATCGCCCTTCAGAAGCTCGAAAGAGACGGATACGTCATCCGTAAACACGACGACTACGATCTGAGATCGATCCGCGTCTTTTTGACAGACAAGGGCAAGTCCTACAACCGCCTCATCATTAAAAAAGTTATCGACGCGGAGCAAGATGCGCTGAAGCCTCTTACCGACACGGAAGCCAAACAGCTTATGCGTTTGCTCGTCAAGCTTCGCGAAAATATGCTTGAAAACAGCGAAACCAATAAGTTTAAGTTTTAAGCACATATCTTTAGGTCAATTTACCTATTGATATTTACCGAGTATTATAT
>CAYWTG010000132.1:0-4760 GCA_964461155.1 uncultured Ruminococcus sp. | reverse complement strand
GTGTAGTTTCCGTGGAGATGTCCGTAAAAGCACCGTTTCACGCCGTACTCGTGCATCAGCTCGATCAGCGGTCGGCAGACGATGTCCGAAAAAACGGGAGGGAAGTGCAGATACACAAGCATCGGGAGTTTTCCGTGCTCGCTCTCGAGTGCGCGTCCCGCGTCGAGACTTGCGCGAAGCCTGAGTGCCTCGCGAGCCGACATCTTTTCAAAATCCGCATTATTTGTCACGGCGCGGCCGTGCAGTGCCTCGTCGACGAACCAGCCTCGGCTTCCGCAGATGATGTGTCCGTCGGCGACGTATGCGTTGTTGTGTAAAAACGAAATACTGTGAATGTCCCACGACTCGAGCGCACTTTCCATTTTTGAAAGCGTTGTCCACCAGTAGTCATGGTTTCCTTTTCCGATAAGCTTTCGCCCCGGCAGGCTGTTGATGAATTTGAAATCGGCCGCTGCCTCCTCGAGCTTCATCGCCCACGATATATCGCCCGGGATCACGACGGTGTCGTCATCTTTTACGACGGCACGCCAGTTTTTCTCGAGCTTCTCGGTATACCCGATCCAGCGTTTGCCGAAGACGTCCATAGGCTTTGACGAAGAGAGGGACAAATGCAGGTCGGAGATCGAAAAAAGTGACATTCCGTTACTTTCCGAGAGCCACGTCGGGCATATCGGACGGGTCTACCGTTCTCGTGAATCTTACGGGAAGAGTGAGTGTGCGCTTGAGCGGCGCGGGGATCTCGGTGTTTGTGAGACTCGAGAGCGCGTTGAGGATCTCTGCGGGGTCGTCGGAGTCGATCTTGTGACCGAGAGATGCGGCGACGTCAGCGGCGAATTTGTAGGGGCTTGCGGTAGATGCGACAACGGTGCGAACGCGGTCGCCTGTCTCCGCGATGTACTTACGTGCACAGCCTACACCGACAGCGGTGTGAGTGTCGATGAGGTAGCCGTTTTTCTCATATGTCTCGCGGATAGTTGCGGCTGTTTCCTCTTCGCTGAGGGTGTAACCCGCAAATACCTCCGAGATAAGCTCGCGAATTGACTCGGGAACGGTGTAGCGACCGTTTGTCTTGAGCTTTTCCATAAGCTCGCTTGTGAGAGCGGAGCCGCCGATGACGTAGAGAAGCCTTTCGAGGTTGCTTGAAATGAGGATATCCATCGAGGGGGACATCGTTTTGTAGAACTCGCGAGTTCTGTCGTATGTACCTGTTCTGATGAAGTCAGTGAGAACGCAGTTGGCGTTTGAAGCACAGATCAGGCGCGCGATGGGAAGACCCATGCGACGTGCGATGAACGCGGCGAAGATATTTCCGAAGTTTCCCGTCGGCACGCAGACGTTGATCTCCTCGCCGTCGGCGATTTTTCCGCTTTCGACAAGGTCGCAGTACGCGGAGATATAGTAAACGATCTGAGGTGCGAGACGGCCCCAGTTGATGGAGTTCGCGCTCGAGAAGAAGCTTCCCGAGTCGTGAGCCGCCTCGGCAAGCGAAGCGTCTGCGAATATCTCCTTGACACCATTCTGAGCGTCGTCGAAGTTTCCGCGAACGGCGCACACATTGACGTTTTCTCCCTCCTGAGTCGTCATCTGCATTTTCTGCATACGGCTGACGCCGTCGACGGGGTAGAAGACGGAGATATCTACGCCGGGAACGTCGCGATAGCCCTCGAGTGCGGCTTTACCGGTGTCACCGGAGGTTGCAACGAGAATGTGAGCGCGAAGCTTTTCTCCGGTCATCTCGAGTGCGCGAGAGAGCAGGCGGGGCATGATCTGGAGAGCCATGTCCTTGAATGCGCAGGTCGGGCCGTGCCAAAGCTCGAGAGAGGTGAGAACGTCGTCGATCTCGTGAAGCGGTGCCGCGCCGCCGGGGAATCTATCCTCTGAGTAAGCCTCGCGGCAGTCGGCGAGGAGCGCGTCGCGGTCATAGTCGGTGAGGAACATCGAAAGAACATATGCGGCGCGGTCTGCGTATGAAAGAGTGCGAAGAGTCGTGATGTCGTCATGCGACAGGCGCGGGAGCATATCGGGCATATAAAGACCGCCGTCGGGAGCGAGGCCTTTCTTTATCGCCTCGGCGGAGCTTGTCATCAGGGGAGAATTTGCTGTGTCTCTGGTACTGCGATAGTTCATTTTGCTTTTTCCTTTATATACATATTTTATTATGATCGGTAGAACTCAAAGGCTTCGTTTCAAAAAGTCATACGCGTTTGTAAACAGTATTTTTTCGCACACCGCATCGGATATGCCGACTCGTGCGAGCTCGTCTCGCAGGGCGGGCAGACATTCCGGGCTTTCTCCGCCGACGGTGTAGACACCCATGCCGTCGAAATCACATCCGAGGCAGACGGCGTCACTTCCGATAAGATCGGTCAAATATTTTATGTGGCGTGCGGCATCCGAAAGGGAAGCGACGCTTCCGGCGAGATGCGGCGGGTAGAGATTCACGCCGATGACACCGCCGAGGCGTGCCGTGCGTTCGGCGTGACGGTCGTGTATGTTGCGCGACGCGGGGTAAACCGAGTACGCGCAGGAATGGCTCGCGATAACGGGAGCAGACTCGCTTTCGGCGATATCGAGAATATCGTCGGCAGAGCGCGGCGACGCGTGGGAGATATCGAGTATCATCCCGAGACGTGCGGCGTGGCGGACGAGTCGTTTTCCTCCGTCGGTGAGGCCGAGCTGTGATTCATGCGAGCCGCCGATGCAAGTCGCGCCGCCCCAAAGCGGGGTTATGACGCGGACTCCGAGGGAATACAGTGCGTCAAGTCGCTCGATTTTGCATTCCGTGACGCGCGCGTCCTCAAGTGTCAAAATAAATGAGGGAAAGCGTCGCGCAAGGGAGTCTTCGAGCGAGTCGCGATCGGTACATATGCGGCAAGCGGCGGCAGTGTCGCGCCTGAAATACTCATAAACCTCGGCGGCAAGCTTGTAAGCATCGGTGTCATCGAGCTCGGGCGGTGCACAAAATGCGGCGAGCTGAAGATAGTGCTCAAAGCGCGATATACGCGCAAGGCTCAGATCTGTCGAGCAGTGCGCAAAGCTCTCACCGCGAATGAAAAGCTCATACGGTGTGTCACAGTGAAGATCGGCGTAGTTCATATTTTATCTGTGGACGGCATTCGGAAAATGCTTGATATCGAGCACTCGGTAAGAGTCGGTCGACGGGTCTGCGTAGACCTCTATTATGTCGATCCTCGGCTGCAGATGACGGGTGCTCTCGCGGTTTTCGTAAAGATAACGGCTTGCCGCCTCGAGCAGATGAGCTCGCTTTTTCGAGTCCACGGCAGTGGCGGGTCGGCCGTATATGCTTTTGACATCGGGACGCTGACGGCGCGTTTTGACCTCGACAAAGAGAAGAAGCTCACCGTTTTCGGCGATGATGTCAAGCTCGCATTTGCCGACGTAGACGTTTTGTGCGACGATGTTATATCCGCGACGCTTTAAATACGAAGCCGCGGAATCTTCGCCGACGCGCCCGTATGCTCTTTTATCCATTACGTGCCTCAGCTTTTTCGAATTTCGTTTTCGGATCGGTGCGGTTTCGTTTTGTCAGCTTTCGGCCGACTTTTCCCGCTCTTCTGCATCCCACGCGGCAAGCTTTTCGCGATCTCTTTCGAGAAACGACAAAAACGACTGCCTGTGGCACGGTGACGCGCCGAGGCGGTACACTGCGAGCTTGTGAGCTTTTGTGGGATATCCTTTGTGTCGCAAAAGTCCGTATCCGGGATATTCGGCGTCGAGGCTTTCCATCATGCGATCACGCGTGACCTTTGCGATGATCGAAGCTGCGGCGATCGATGGCGATTTTGCGTCACCGCCGACAACGGCGAGCGCGGGATACGGAAAATCGCGGTCGATATTGCCGTCGACGAGAAGAAGATCCGGTGTGACGTGCGCGTTTTCGACGGCTCGCCTCATTGCGAGAAGCGACGCCTCGAGAATATTGAGACGGTCTATCTCTTCAACGCTCGATATTCCGACGCCCCAGCTCAGAGCGCGACTTGTGATCTCGTCATAGAGCGCGTCGCGACGCTTTTCGGACAGCTTTTTCGAGTCGTTCAGAGACTCGAAAAAGCTGTCGCTCGGGAGAACGACTGCGGCGGCGACCACGGGACCCGCAAGAGGTCCGCGACCGGCTTCGTCCGTTCCGCAAATTATACGTACCGTGTCCGAAAGGTATGCACGGTCAAAATCAAAGTCCATGGCGTCAGTTTGCCTCTTTTTCGGTCACGTCGGCGGAGTCGGGACGCTCGAGCGTGATGCGTCCGATCTTTGAAAGGCGGAACTCGTCAAGCACTATGGCCGCGGCACGCTCGGTGTCAAGCTCGCCGCCCGAGATGAGAAATCCGCGACGCTTTGCTACAGCCGCCAAAAGCTCATGCGGTGCCAAGCCGACAAGCGCGTCGGAACTCAGCTTGTAGCGTTCGCAGAAATTATTCGGAGCGATGTCGAAAAGGCGTGCGCAAAGGCGTGCTGCGAGCGTCTCCGTGTCGAGAATCGCGTCTTTTATGGCACCCGTGAAAGCTAAATTTTCGCCGATCTTCTCGTCCTCGAACTTCGGCCAGAGAATACCCGGCATATCGAGAAGCTCGATGCCGATATTCGTCGTGACCCACTGCTTTGTCATCGTGACGCCGGGTCTGTCTTCGACGCGTGCTTTCTTTGAACCGCTGAGTCTGTTGACGAGCGAAGATTTTCCGACGTTCGGTATGCCGACGATCATAGCGCGAATGCGGCGGCCGCTCATGCCGCGCGCTTCATAG